>JBAQGP010000421.1:0-2075 GCA_049287845.1 Solirubrobacteraceae bacterium
CTCGTGGAGGCCGGCGAGCAGCGGCGAGCCGGCCCGGACTCACAACGCGACTTCCGCTCCGCGCTGAGCGCCCCCGGCCTGTCGGTCATCGCCGAGCACAAGCGCAGCTCGCCCTCGGCGGGAGTGATTCGTCACGATCTCGCGGTCGAAGACGTCGTGAGCGCCTACGAGCGCGGGGGTGCGGCGGCACTCTCGATCCTCACCGAGGAGCACAGCTTCTCCGGCAGCCTCGACGACCTGGCGGCGGCTCGGGCCACGGCCCGGCTGCCGATCCTGCGCAAGGACTTCATCGTCGACTCCTACCAGGTGGTGGAGTCGCTGGCCCGCGGTGCCGACGCGATCCTGCTGATCGTCGCGGCGCTGCCCCCCCGGGACCTCGAGCGGCTGCACGCCGAGGCGGTGGCAGCGGGCCTGGAGGTGCTCGTGGAGGCCCACAACGCCGCCGAGCTCGCGGTGGCGCGCGAGATCGGCGCCTCGGTCATCGGCATCAACAACCGGGACCTGACGACGCTGGCGGTCGAGACGGAGCGGACGTTCGAGCTGCTGGACGCGATGCCGCCCGGCGCAGTGGTCGTCTCCGAGTCCGGCTGGCGGACGCGTGCCGACCTGGACCGGCTCGCCGGGGCGGGTGTCGACGCGGTGCTCGTGGGCGAGGCACTGATGCGGTCCGGCGATGTCGAGATGGCCTGCCGCACGCTGGCTCAGCCACGCGTTTAGCTGACGTTAGGCGGTGACGCGACACTCGTGCGCATGGGCCGCCTGCTGAAGTCGCACTTCGTCTCGGCGGTGGTCGGCGGCCTTGTCGTCGGCGGCGCTCTGCTCGTGTCGGGCGTGGCGGGCCGCAGCCACACCGAGACGATCGTCGATCAGACCCCCTTGGCGACCCAGAAGGCGGCCGACCCGATCGCCGCCCAGACCCCGCTGCGGATCTATGAGCGCTACGCCCCCGGCGTCGTCTTCGTCCGCGCCAAGCTCGTCGAGCAGGTCGACAGCCCGTTCAACCTGTTTCACGACCGCCAGAGCCGGACCTCGACCGGCACCGGCTTTCTCGTCGACCGTCTCGGCGACATCCTCACCAACTACCACGTCATCAACGGCGCCGACCGCTCCAACGGGATCAGCGTCGAGTTCGAGAATGCGCTCGTCCGCAGCGCACGGGTGGTCGCCGTGGACCCGAGCAACGACCTGGCCGTGCTGCGCTCCGACATCCACGGGGTCGCCCCGATCGTGCCGCTGGCACGCGGGGACTCGACCTCGGTCCGGGTGGGCGATGCGACCCTGACCATCGGCAACCCGTTCGGCGTCGACCGGACACTCACCAGCGGTATCGTCTCCGCGCTGCAGCACACCATCGAGGCGGTCGACGGCAGCACCGTCAACAACGTCATCCAGATCGATCAGCCGCCGGACGCGGGCAACTCCGGGGCGCCCCTGATCGACTCCAACGGCCGCGTCATCGGGATCAACTCGCAGATGGCCATCGGCGCCGGGGACGCCATCCAGCGGCTGGCCTTCGCCATCCCCATCGACACCGCGGACGCCATCCTGTCAAAGGTCGACCGCCAGGAGGCCGCAAGGGTCGCCTATCTGGGCATCGCCTCACCGGCCAAGCCAAAGCCCCGGGCGGGGGCGGTGGTGGGCGTGGTGACCAAGGGCAGCCCGGCCCAGGACTTCGGGCTCCAGGCCGGCGACACCATCATCAAGGTCGACTCGGTGCCCGTTGACTCCGTCTCCGACGTCCTGGCGATCGTCTCCACCCGCAGCCCAGGACAGCCCCTCGCCCTCCAGATCCGGCGCGCTCGCCGCCTGCACACCCTCTCGGTGACCCTGGGCAGTCGGACCCTGCCCCCGGCCGCAGGGAAGTAGCGCTCCCGTCGTTCGTACGATGTGGGTGTGGATCCCCACGCCACCAAGATCAAGTTCTGCGGTCTCACCGGCCCCGCCGACGCCGACGCGGCCGTCGCCGCCGGCGCGTGGGCGATCGGGATGATCCTCTGGCGGGGCTCGGCGCGTCACTGCCGGCTGGGCGTCGCGGTCGAGATCGCCGCCGCTCATCGTCGTCACGCGGAGATCGT
>JBAQGP010000422.1:0-8677 GCA_049287845.1 Solirubrobacteraceae bacterium
GCACGCGGCGGCGCAGCTCGGGTGAGGCGCGATGCGCGGGGGCGCTCATCGGCAGGGCGTTGACGACCTCCTCGAATGAGGCAAGCTCGTCGCGGCAGACGGCGCAGGCGTCGAGATGACGGAGGAAGGCGTCGGTCTCGGCGGGGTCGAGCGCTCCGAGCGCATAGGCGGCGACATCGCCGCCGCAATCGCGGGTCTGGGCGGTACGGTCGCGGTCGGTCATGGGGTTGCGCGGCGTCTCATAGCACCGCTCCGGAGGGGTCGCCCATTGCCATTCGCAGCTTCGTCAAACCAAGCCGCATTCTCCCTTTGACGGTACCAGCGGGAAGTTGGAGCATCGCGGCGATCTCGGTGTGGGTGAAACCGCCGAAGTACGCGAGTTCGATCACCTTGCGCTGCTCGGCGGGAAGATCGTTGAGCGCGTTGCGCACCTCGCCGGCGTCCTCGCGGCTATGGACCTCGCGGGCGGTGTCCTCGGGCGCGGGCATCCGGTCCACGATGCCGTCGGCGTTGACGTCCTGTCCGGTCCTCACCGATTCCCGGCGGAAGAGGTCGATCGCCCGGTTGTGGACGACGCCGAGCACCCACGATCGCACGCTCCCGCGCTGGCGGTCGTAGCGTGCGCCGCTGCGCCACAGGGACAGGAAGGCCTCCTGGACCACGTCCTCCGCGGTGCTCCGCCGGCCGCACATGCGGTAGGCGAGGGAGTACGCCGCGTCGGCGTGCCGGTCGAAGACGACCTCGAACGCGCGGGCGTCACCGTCGTGCACGAGCGGCATCAGGTCCTCGTCGGCGAGCGCGCGCAGAGCCTGGCCGGATTGACGGAAGCTGATGGATGGGCGGAACACGGGCTGTCGGGATAGTGGATCAGGTCTGCCGCGGAGGTGGTGCCCCGGCCGCCCGCCAGGGTCGGCGACCGGGGCGGCCACGCCGCGGATCAGGGCTATTTGATCAGCGGACCCGCCTTGGCCAGCACCTGGCTCTTGGTCAGGGGCTTGTCGAACGCGCCGTTGGGCGTGATGGACTGGCTCGTGAGTACGGCGATGGAGGCGGCGTGACGGGCCTCGGTCTGGACGATCGAGCCGGCGGCGGCCAGGACCGCAGGGTTGCTCAGTGACGGAGCGGCTCCGTTGTAGGCGCCGACGCCGGTGTTCTCCAGGACGTAGGCGAGCTTCAGGAAGCCGGCCTGATTGTTGACCGGAAACGCGAACTTCGGCATCTTGACCGGCTTGCCGCCGAGCGATGTGATCGCCTTGATGAGAGCGCCGACGTGCTCGGCCTCCTCGTCGCCGAACGAATTGGCCAGGGTCTTGGCCTGACCGCTGAGACCGACCGACCTGCCCTTGGACCGGTAGAAGTCGGTCTCCAGGTATTCGAGGGTGAGGGCGAAGTTCAGGATGTCGACATCCGACGTGGCGGCCAGGGCGTCGCTGACGTAGGGCGAGACGGCGCCGGCGCCGTAGACGGCGCCGATACCAAGCGCCCCGCGCAGGATGAAGCTGGAGCGGCTGATGCCGCTGACCTCGACGGCGGCCAGCTCTGGACTGGACATATCAGGGGTGTTCATGGGAATGGTGTTCCTCTCTATCTGGCTCGGGCAGGCGGTTAGGCGATGAACGGCTTGACGACGGCCAGGACCTGGGCCATGCTCATCGGCTTCGCGAACGCGCCGTCGGGGGTGGGCGACTTCTTCAGCAGCAGGTTCAGCGTCGCCGCGTGACGAGCTTCGATGCTGTGGATCGAGAGCGCGGCCGCGAGGATCTCCTTGCTCTTGATGAGGCCCGCCTGGCCCAGATACGCGGAGGCGCCGAGGTTCTCGACGGTCGCGGCCAGGGCGGTGACCTGCGCCGCGCTGTGGATGGGGAACTTGCCGGTCGGCTCCGCCGCCGCCGTCCCGAGCTGCCCGGCGACCGTCTTGAGCGCCTGGACATGGTCGGCCTCCTCGGCGCCGAACGTCTTGAGGACCGACAGGACCTTGCCGTGGAAGAGCCCGCTCTTGATCACCTTGTCGTAGAACTGAGACTCGAGGTACTCGAGCGTGAGCGCGTAGTTGACGATCGCCAGATCGCCGGAGTCAGAGGCAGCGCTGCTGCTCATGCTGCTGGTGGTGGCGCTCGACGTACCGGCCGCCGCGCTCGACGCCGTGCCGGACGACGTCGACGCCCCCGACGAGCTTCCGCACGCGGCGATGAAGGCCGCCAGCGAGGTCGCCGCAGCGCCGGCGCCGACGCGCTTGCCCGCCATCTTGAGGAAGCGCTTGCGCTCCACGTCATCGCGAGCGAGACGCTCGACGATGCCAGGCGTTGGCTCGCCTGCCTCGGTGTTGCTCGATTCCATCATCCGAACTCCTTGTCATCATCGGTCCGCAGTCCGATCCCACACCCGTCTACGGCGATGGCCGGTAGACGGATCACTGCTATCCGGTGCGGCGGACCGCGGGCGGGACCACCGCATCCGGTGCGGCGGACCGCGGACCGGATCACTGCTATCCGGTGCGATAGGCTGCCCTCCGCGCACGATCTCTGCCCGGGATTTGCGGATAATCCCGCTCGTTTGCGCACGCATTCGCGGAGCCGCCGCCCCGGCGGGCAGACTTCCCCCCGACATTCAGCCGCGCGACGCCGCCGAGGAAAGGGGGCCGGCGATGCGGCGCATCACAGACGGGTGCGCCCGTTCGGACCCCCCACATGCCCGCACTGCCCAGCTCCCCGATCGCGACCCTGCACGGTCGCTTCACTGCCAAGCACGCCACCCGGTTGCTGTGGCGCGCCGGCTTCGGCCCCAAACCAGGCCAGGCCAAACGGCTGGCCGCAATGGGCCTCGACGGGGCGGTTGCCTCGCTGACCCGGCCTCCCGGACGCGCTGAGCTCATCGGCCGGGCGCCGCACGGCGACGGCGGACTGCCCCTGGACCCGATCGACGTGTGGGGCGATGACCACTGCTGGTGGCTGGACCGGATGGTGCGCTCAGACCAGCAGCTCGTCGAGCGCATGACGCTGGTCTGGCACAGCTGGTTCGCCACCTCGATCGACGGCGCCACGGCGGCGCTGATGCTGCGCCAGAACCGGATGATGCGCGCGCGGGCGCTGGGGAACTTCCACGATCTCCTGGTCGAGGTCACGCGCGACCCGGCCATGCTCCTGTGGCTGTCGGGCACCGAGAACAACAAGTACAGCCCCAACGAGAACTACGGCCGTGAGGTGATGGAGCTGTTCACCCTGGGCGCCGACCGCGGCTACACGCAGCACGACGTCCACCAGCAGGCCCGGGCGCTGACCGGCTTCACCAACACCTGGAGCGACGGCCGCGGGCCCTACGACTTCCGGTTTGACCCCAAGCTCCACGACACCGGGGTCAAGAAGATCTTCGGCCAGCGGGGGCGGTTCAACTACCTGGACACGTGCCGGCTGTGCGTGACCCACCGGACCCATCCCTCCTTCATGGTGACCAAGCTGTGGGGCTACTTCGTGGCCGGTCCGATTCCCGCGGGCGTGCTGCAGGCCCTGGAGCGCACCTACGTCCACAGCGGGTTCGAGGTCCGGCCGCTGGTGGAGGCGATCCTGCGCCACCCCCTCTTCTACGAGGGAGAGCGCATGGTGATCCCACCCGCCGTCTACTGCGCGGGGCTGTTGCGGGCCACCGGCAACACGGTGCAGACCAACGCGTGGTCGTGGATCGGCGAACAGACCGGGCAACGGCTGTTCGAGCCGCCCAACGTGGCCGGCTGGGATTACACGCACTGGCTGGACACCTCCCGGTGGACGGCTCGCTTCCAGGCCGTCAACTACGCGCTGGAGAAGAACGCGATCGACCCTGAGTCCAAGTCCTATCCCGTCAAGGAGAACGCGTCGCAGGCGCTCGCCCGCGCGCTGGCCTTCTGGGGCAACCCCGAGCTCTCAGACGCGACCACCAGCGAGCTGCGTGCGTTCAGCCGCCGGGCCCAGAAGCGGATCAAGGCCGATTGGGAGGAGCGCCCCTACCGGGTCATGCGCCAGAACGCCCTGCGCGTCCTCATCCCGACCACGCCCGACTGGCAGACGTGCTGATGGCCCGCCCGCCCGCCGAGAACTGCTGCGCCGGCTTCACCCGCACGGAGGCGATGCGCGCGGCGATCGCCGGCG
The DNA here is from genome assembly GCA_049287845.1 of Solirubrobacteraceae bacterium. Classification (GTDB taxonomy): domain Bacteria; phylum Actinomycetota; class Thermoleophilia; order Solirubrobacterales; family Solirubrobacteraceae; genus Palsa-465. Next base: position 4,122 of record JBAQGP010000422.1, read on the forward strand.
ACCGGAGGAGCGGGGCGGGATGGTCAGCGCGAGAGTGGGATCCGCGGATGCCGATTCCGGCCGGGGCCGGGATCGACCGCCGGCGCTTCCTCCTGGGCGCCGCCGGCGGGCTGGTGTCGGTCTACGGGGCAGGACGCCTCGGGCTGGGCGGGCGCGCGCTGTCCGAAGGGATCGCGGAGGCGGCGAGCGTGCAGGGCCCGTCGAGCCCGGTCCTCGTCTCGATCTTCCTCGCGGGCGGGATCGACGCCCTGTCGGTGCTCGCGCCCACCCAGGACGTGACCTACCGCAAGCTGCGCCCGACACTGGCCGTCTCGCCGTCGCAGGGGACCCCGTTCGCCGAAGATCCGCGGCTGAGCTGGGGGCCGGCGGCCGCGGGGTTCGCCTCGCTGCACGGCGCCGGCAAGCTGACCGTCTTCCCGGGCATCGGGTACCGCGACCCGGACATGTCGCACTTCACCAGCCGCCACTACTGGGAGGTGGGTGCCGCTGACACTCGCGTGGTCACCGGCTGGCTGGGCCGCTATCTGGACCAGGTCGGTACGACCACCAACCCATTGCAGGGCCTGTCGATGGACGGCGAGATGAACCCCACCCTGGCCACGGCGGTCAACCCGGTGTCGGCGATCGACCTGCCCGAGAGCTTCTCGCTGTGGCTGCGCGACGTGTGGGGCGACGTATTCGCCGACGCGCTGGACTCGGCCGAGGCACTCGGTAACGCCCACCGCCGTGCGGCCGACCCCGCGATGGCCCAGGTGGCGGGCGCCGCCTCGGAGGTGGGGGTCGTGCGCCGCGCGCTGGCGCCGTTCCGCAACGCCGACGGCAAACCGACCTACACCGCTCCGGTCACCTACCCGACCGACAGCAAATCCGACTTCCCCCAGCGCCTGGCGGGTCTGGCGGCGATGATCGCCGCGGGGCTCCCGCTGCGCTGCGTAGCGCTCACCCCGGAGACCCAGTTCGACACGCACGCCACCCAGGCCGAGACGTTCAATCCCGGCCTGACCACCGTCGCGGAGGCGATCGCCGCCTTCCAGGCCGATCTCGAGGCCCGCGGGATCGCGGATCGGGTCCTCGTGCACGTGTGGTCCGAGTTCGGGCGCCGCGTGCAGGAGAACGGCGGGCAGGGCACCGACCACGGCGCCGCCGGAGTCGGGATGCTCATCGGAACGCGGGCCAGCGGCACGATGGTGGGGGAGTGGCCGTCGCTGGCCAATCTGGATGCCAACGGCAATCAGAGGGAGAACGTCGACTTCCGCGGCGTCTATTGCTCGCTGCTGGAGCAATGGTTCGACCACGACGCCGCGTCGGTGATTCCTGACGCTCGCACCTTCGCCCGCTACCAGCTCATCCGATGAGGAACCGACCCCGCCCACCCCGCAGACGACTCGCGCTCTCGCTGCTCGGCGTCGCCGCCGGGGCCGTGGCGGCGGCGGCGGGCGCGGGCACCAGCGGCGCCATGCCGACGGGCGAGGTGGTACATCCCCCCGCGAGGCTGCTCGTCTACGCGCAGGAGTGGTCACTATGGCCCTCGCGTCCGTCGGTGAAGCCGGGAACGGTCATCGTCCAGCTGTGGAACCGCGGCCAGGACGCCCATGATCTGCGGATCCGGCGCCTGCGCCGCGGGACGATGGTGGGTCGTACCCAGGGCGACGCGATCACCCAGTCAGGCAAGGTCAGCCAGGCGAGCTGGCGCCTGTCGCCGGGGACCTACGAGCTGTACTGCTCCATGCCCAACCACCTCAAGCGGGGCATGCACACGCGGATCACGGTGCGCTGACGCGTCCGGACACCCTCGGCCGACTGGCGGGGGCAGTCAGCTCCGGCGGCGATCTGGACGCGCTCCCTAGAATCGCTCTGCAGGCCTGTCAGCCACCCATCTGAAGAGGACGATGACCGAATCCTACGCGCGCGGCGACACCACCGCGGCCATGCTCGAGGAGACGATCGGGGCCAACCTGGAGCGAGCCGTGGCCCGCTTCGGCGACCGCGACGCGCTCGTCTCGTGCGCCCAGGAGAGGCGCTACACCTACGCCGAGCTGGGCCGTGCCGTCGACGAGCTGGCTCGGGCGCTGATGGCCGCCGGACTGGCGAAGGGCGACCGGATCGGGATCTGGAGCCCCAATTGCGCGGAGTGGACCGTGGTCCAGTACGCCACCGCCAAGCTCGGGGCGATCCTGGTCAACGTCAACCCGGCCTACCGCACCTCCGAGCTCGAGTACGCGCTGCGCCAGTCGGGCTGTCGCATGCTCGTCGCCGCGCCCGCGTTCAAGACCTCGGACTACCGCGCCATGATCGACGAGGTGCGTCCGGGGCTGCCCGAGCTCGAGCGCATCGTGTTCCTGGACTCGCCCGATTGGGGGGAGCTGCTCGCGCGGGCCGGCGACGTGCCGAGCGACGAGCTGCGCGCGCGCTCGGATGCGCTGGCCCCCGACGACCCCATCAACATCCAGTACACGAGCGGCACGACCGGCTTTCCCAAGGGCGCCACGCTCACGCACCGCAACATCCTGAACAACGGCTACTTCGTGGGGGAGGGGTGCCGGCTCACCGAGGAGGACCGGATCTGCATCCCGGTGCCGTTCTACCACTGCTTCGGGATGGTGATGGGCAACCTCGGCGCCACCACGCACGGCGCCGCCATGATCATCCCGGCGCCCGCGTTCGATGCAGAGGCGACCCTGAGGGCGTGCGCCCAGGAGCGCTGCACGTCGCTGTACGGGGTGCCGACGATGTTCATCGCCCAGCTCGACCACCCGCGCTTCGCCGGCTACGACCTCAGCTCGCTGCGCACCGGGATCATGGCCGGCTCTCCGTGCCCGGTCGAGGTGATGAAGCGCGTCATGGACGTGATGCACATGGCCGAGGTGGGCATCTGTTACGGGATGACGGAAACCAGCCCGGTCTCCACGCAAACGGCGGTTGACGACCCGGTCAACAAGCGCGTGGGCTCGGTGGGCCGCGTGCATCCCCACGTCGAGGTCAAGATCATCAACCCCGAGGGCGGCACCACGGTGGCGCGCGGAGAGCCGGGCGAGCTGTGCACGCGCGGCTACAGCGTCATGGCCGGCTACTGGAACGACCCGGAGCGCACCGCCGAGGCGATCGACCCCGACGGCTGGATGCACACCGGCGACCTGGCGACGATGGACCACGAGGGCTACGTCAACATCGTCGGGCGCAGCAAGGACATGGTCATCCGCGGCGGCGAGAACGTCTATCCCCGCGAGGTGGAGGAGTTCCTCTACAGCCATCCGTCGATCGCGGATGTGCAGGTGATCGGGGTGCCCGACACCCGCTACGGCGAGGAGCTGATGGCCTGGATCATCCCCCGCGCCGGCGCGTCGGTTGACATCGAGGCGGTGCGCGAGTTCTGCCAGGGCCGGATCGCCCACTACAAGATCCCCCGGTATGTCAAGAGCGTGGACGCCTTCCCGATGACCGTCACCGGCAAGGTGCAGAAGTTCAAGATGCGCGAGCAGGCCATCGACGAGCTGGGACTCGCTGGCTCCGCGGCGGTCCCGGCCGCATGAGCGGACCCGAGGTCGGGCTGGCTCTATCGGTCCTGGCCGCCTGCGCGGTCGAGGCCGTCGAGGCGCTGACGATCGTCCTGGCCGTCGGCGCGACCCGGTCCTGGCGCTCGGCGCTCACTGGGGTCGGCGCGGCGCTGGTGGTGCTGGCGGTGTTGACGGCGGCGCTCGGGCCCGCCATCACCGCCCTGCCACTCGGCGTCCTGCGCGTGGTGGTCGGAGGCCTGCTGCTCATCTTCGGCCTGCAATGGCTGCGCAAGGCGATCCTGCGCGCCAGCGGGCTCAAGGCCCTACACGATGAGCTGGCCACATTTGAGGAGGAGCGGGCCGCCGCCCGGAGCGCCGGCGTCCTTCCCCAGGGCCTGGACGCCTACTCGTTCACGGTCGCATTCAAGGGCGTCCTGCTCGAGGGGCTCGAGGTGGTCTTCATCGTGCTCACCTTCGGCGCCAACCAGCACAACGTGCCGCTGGCCGCGGCGGCCGCGGCGGTCGCCGTGCTGCTGGTCATCGCCGTAGGCGCCGCGGCAAGAGCGCCGCTGGCGAAGGTGCCGGAGAACACGCTGAAGTTCGCGGTCGGCGTGATGCTCAGCTCGTTCGGGATGTTCTGGGGCGCCGAGGGCGCCGGCGCGAGCTGGCCCGGCGGCGACGCCGCGCTGCTGGCGATCGTCCCCGGCGTACTCGTTGCCGCCATCGCGATGGCCAGGGCCTCGAGCCTAACGGCGCCTCCGGGAGCAACCGGCCAGAACCAGAGCAGACCGGCCGAGACAGTCGATCGTGCGGCGGCCGGCGTATGACGCGCGTGCGGGCGTCCCTGCTGGCGGTATGGGAGTTCGTCGTCGGCGATGACTGGCGCACCGCGATCGGCGTGGCGCTGGCACTAGCGTTGACAGCGATCGTCGCGGCCGTGGGTGTCCCGGCCTGGTGGATGATGCCGGTCGCGGTGCTCGGGCTGCTTGCGTTCTCGATCCGCCGCGCGGCGCGCGGCGCCTGAGCGTTCGCCCGCGTAGCAGGCCGATCATCCCACCGAGA
>JBAQGP010000423.1:0-1749 GCA_049287845.1 Solirubrobacteraceae bacterium
GGTCACGCGGCCGCCTCGGTCACCTGCACGCGGATGGCGCGGGCCAGGTCCCCGCCCAGAACGTGGACCTCGGCACCGAAGCGCACGAACAGCGGGCCGCCGAACGGCTGGCGCTCCACCACCTCCAGCTCGCCTCCCGGCGCGATGCCGCGCTCGGCCAGGTAACGGAGCATGTCGGGGTCAGAGTCCGAGACCCGCGCGAACGTCCCCAGCGCGCCGGGCTCCAGGGACTCGAGGCTCTCGGTGCGGACCTCCTCGATCGTCAGCTCCCGCGACGGGATCGGGTCGCCGTGGGGGTCGTGCGTGGGATCGCCGAGCTTGGCCGCGATCAACTCCTCGAGCTCCTCGGACAGGACATGCTCGAGCACCTCGGCCTCCTCGTGGACGCGGTCCCACGGCACACCGAGGCTCTCGACGAGGTAGAGCTCGAGCAGCCGGTGATGGCGGATGACCTCAAGGGCCACGCGCCGGCCGGCGTCGGTGAGCAGGACCCCGTGGTAACGGCGATGCGTGACCAGACCCAGCTCGCCCAGGCGCTTGACCATCCCCGAGGCCGAGGCTGCGGTGACGCCGAGGCGCTCGGCCAGCCCGGTGGTGCTCACCGGCTGGTCGTCGCGCATCTGCAGCGCGTAGATGGCCTTGGCGTAGTCCTCGACTGCCGAGGAGCGAAGTCCGTGGGTCTCAGAAGTGGTGCTCATGCGAAATCAAGATTATGGTACGCCTAAATTATAGTTCAGGCTCGGGGCGAGACGTATGGTGGCCCTTGCCTATGCTGTTCAGCGGATGACGTCCCTCACGATTTCTGACGCCGAGTACCGCGCCGCGACCGAGGCCTGCGGGCTCGTCGACCGTTCCGGCCGTGGCAAGCTCGCGCTGACCGGCGCCGACGCCAAGGCCTTCCTCCAGGGCCAGGTCTCCAACGACGTCGAGGGGCTGACCCCCGGAACCGGGTGCTACGCGGCCTTCCTCACGCCCAAGGGCAAGATGCTCGGCGACGTCCGCATCCTCGACGCCGGCGACGAGATCCTGCTGGACACCGAGCGGGTCGCCCTCCAGGAGCTGTTCAACATGGTGCGCCGCTTCAGCGTTGGGTACGCGGTGGAATTGCACAAGCGGACCGTGCAGCGCGGCATGGTCTCGCTGCTGGGGCCACAGGCCCAGGCCGTGTGCGCGACCGGCGAGCTGGGCGAGGCGCAGGACGCGCACGCCGCCGTGCTGATCGACGGGATCGCGGCGCGCGCCATCCGCACCGACCTGGGCATCGACCTGCTCTGTGACGCCGAGGACACCGAGGCGCTGATCGAGGCACTGACCTCCCGCGGCGCCGTCCCTGTGTCTGAGACCGTGGCCGACTGCGTGCGCGTGGAGCGCGGGCGCCCTCAGTACGGCGTCGACCTCGACGACAGCGTCATTCCCCAGGAGGCCAACCTCAACGACCGGGCGGTCTCCTTCACCAAGGGCTGCTACGTCGGCCAGGAGACCGTGGCCCGCCTGTTCTACCGGGGCAAGCCCAACCGCCAGCTCCGCGGGCTGAAGCTCTCAGCGCCGGTGGCCACCGGCGCGGAGATCACCTTCGGCGACCGGGTGGTCGGGACGGTGGGCAGCGTGGCCGAGTCGCCCGTGTTGGGCGCGATCGCACTCGCCCTGGTGCGCCGAGAGGCACCTCCGGGCTCAGAGGTGGTGGTCGGCGCCGACCAGGTCGACGGCGTGGTCGTCGAGCTCCCGTTCGCCGGCTGAGCGGTCTTCGCG
>JBAQGP010000424.1:0-3642 GCA_049287845.1 Solirubrobacteraceae bacterium
GCCGCCCGTGCCGGTGCTGCCCGAGCCGGTGCTACCGCTGCCCGAGCCGGTCTGAGAAGGTGCGGAGGTGCCCGAGGGCCGTCGGCTCGGCACCGGCCGGGTGATCGTCGCGGAGTCCGAGCGGCGAGCCGAGGCGGGAGCAGCCGTGCCCTGCCCGACCTGCGCCAGGAGGGTGCTGCGCTTGTTGGCGGCCGCGGCGGCAGCCTCGGCACCGGGCCCCGCATGCGGGTTGACGACCGTGACGGAGGCAAGCCCGCGGGAGGCGTGGGATCCGGCCTTGGGGTGCGCGGTGAGCGTCTGGGTGGCCGGCAGGCCGATACCGCCCAGCTTGGGCCAGCCGTTGTAGGTCAGAACGGCGCTGCCGAGCACGAACAGCATCGAGGCAGCGAGAACCAGAGTTCCCGCTGTTCCCAGGCCGGCGAGGTAAGCACGAGTGGCTCGCACAAGTCCTTCATCGACCGATCTCGCGGAACCTTTAATCGGGCGGTTCGGGGCGGGTTCGTGCCCATCCGATGCCCCATTTTCCGGCCGGTTCCTGCGCACCAGATGCCCCATTTTCCGGCCGGTCTGTGCCACCGGATACCCCGGTTTCCGGCTCAGCCCGACAGCCCCGCGCGCCGGGAGTTCATCGGCTGCGTTCAGGCGCGGCTTAGCCCATCTGCGAACATTCGAGGCACCATGCCCGCCCCCCAGTCATTCGGTCGCGACCGGGGTCTTCAGACCCGGATGCTGGCGACGTCATTCCTGCTGGGCGTCGTCTATATCGTCCTCATCGCGGCGCTCATCGCCGCGGGAGCGGGCGCCGTCACGGTGGCCATCATCGCCGGGGCCCTCTTCCTGGTGCAGTACTTCAGCGCGGACAAACTGGCGCTGGCCTCGATGGGTGCGCACGAGGTCACGGCCGAGCAGGCCCCGGAGCTCTACGGCACGATCGAGCGGCTCTGCATTCAGGCCAACCTGCCGATGCCGAAGGTGGCGATCGCCCAGACGCCGATGCCCAACGCGTTCGCCGTGGGCCGCTCACCCAGCACGGCCACCGTCTGCGCCACGACGGGTCTGCTGGACCTGCTCAACCAGGCTGAGCTGGAGGGCGTCCTGGGCCATGAGCTGACCCACATCGCCAACCACGACGTCATGTACATGACGATCGCCAGCTTCTTCGCGTCGATCGCCGCCTTCATCGTCCAGTTCGGCTTCCTCTTCGGCGGCGGCTTCGGCGGCAACAACCGCGACAACAACAACAACGGCGGGTTCTTCGTCGTCGTGATCGTCTCCGGCATCGTCTACGTGGTGTCCTACCTGCTCCTCCAGGCGCTCTCGCGCTATCGCGAGTTCGCCGCCGACAGGGGAGCGGCGCTCATCACGGGACGTCCGAGCGCGTTGTCCTCGGCACTGCTGAAGATCTCAAACCAGATGGATCAGATCCCGCAGCGAGACCTGCGCGCCGCCTCGGGCGAGCTGGCCGCGTTCTACATCTTCCCGCCGAAGGTGAAGTCGACCGTGGCCACGCTGTTCTCGACTCACCCGCCGCTCGAGGCTCGCCTGGAGGCGCTCGCCCGGTACGAGTCCCAGCTGCAGGGCACCGCCCGCTAGGCGTCTGCGCCGACCGCGCGATGGGCTTCCTGGACATCCTCACCGGCCGGCGCAAGCTCGCCCAGCCCGCCGAGGACCGGCTGTTTGCCATCAGCACCGCCTACGTGACGTTCGAGACGGGGCTGGAGATCACCACGCGCGGAACCGCCGCGATCGTCTTCCAGTCGCTGGCCACCGCCGACTTCACCTCGATCGTGCGTGAGACCGAGGAGCTCGTCCGCGCGACCGCGTCTGACAGCGCCACAACCGTGGAGAACTCGGTGGACAGCTTCGGCTTCAGCTGGCTGATCCTGCGTGGCACCGACTTCGACAGCCTCGTCGTCGGCATCAACGCGGTCTCCGGGGCGCTCGAGGCCGGCGGGTATGGCGATCGGCTGCTGTGCTCGGTGTTCGCCTTCCAGGACGGGCGCGGCCGGCCCCTCTACTGGATCTACAACTACAAGCGCGGTTCCTTCTACCCGTTCGTGCCCTCGGGCTCGCAGCAACGAGACAACGAACGCGAGCTGGTCCTCAGGGCCCAGGCGGCCAACGAGCTCCCGATCGAGCCGGAGCTCAGCCGGTGGTTCCCGCTGTGGGGAATCCCCGTCTGAGCTGTATAAGGTCTGCGTCGGAGTACAGCCCGGGAGCGCAGATGCCGCTGGCGGGTGCGCTACGCTCCACACCCTTGGCTGCCTGCGTCTTAAGCAGAGCCTAACCTTCTTGGAGCGCCGCCTGGGGCGCGCGCGTGCCATTCGGAACGGAACAAGGAGACACCTTGCGCATATTGATTCTCGGTGGAGACGGCTTCTGTGGTTGGCCCACGTCCCTGCACCTCTCGGCCTCAGGACACGACGTCGCCATCGTTGACAACCTCGCGCGGCGCAAGGCCGACGTGGAGCTCGAGGCTGACTCGCTGACCCCGATCACGCCGATCGGCACCCGTCTGGAGGCCTGGCGCGAGCTGACCGGTCGCGAGATCGGCTTCCACCGCTTCAACGTCGCCGAGAACTACCGGGTGATGCTCGACCTGCTCAACGAGTGGCAGCCCGACGCGATCGTCCACTTCGCCGAGCAGCGGGCCGCGCCGTACTCCATGAAGAGCCCGTGGCACAAGCGCTACACGGTCAACAACAACGTCAACGCGACGCACAACCTGCTGTGCGCGCTGGTGGAGGCCGAGTCAGATGCCCACGTCGTCCACCTCGGGACGATGGGCGTGTACGGGTACGGGACAGCGGGCGTGAAGATCCCCGAGGGGTATCTGCGAGTGCGCATCGACACCGACGAGGGCACCGAGGTCGAGCAGGAGATCCTCTATCCGGTCAACCCGGGCAGCGTCTACCACATGACCAAGACCCAGGACCAGCTGCTGTTCGCGTTCTACAACAAGAACGACGGCACCCGGGTCACCGACCTGCATCAGGGCATCGTGTGGGGCACCCAGACCGCCGAGACGCGCCTGGACGAGCGGCTCATCAACCGCTTTGACTACGACGGGGACTACGGCACCGTGCTCAACCGCTTCCTCATGCAGGCCGCTGTCGGCTATCCGCTCACCGTGCACGGCACCGGCGGGCAGACCCGCGCCTTCATCCACATCCAGGACACCGTCCGCTGCATCCAGCTGGCGATCGAGAACGCGCCCGAGCGCGGAGAGCGCGTCCGGGTGTTCAACCAGATGACCGAGTGCCACCGCGTGCGCGATCTGGCCAAGCTGGTCTCCAGCCTCACCGGCGCCGAGATCGACTACGTCGACAATCCGCGCAAGGAGGCGGCCGAGAACGAGCTGTTCGTCGCCAACGATCATCTGCTCGACCTTGGCCTGGATCCGATCCGCCTCGAGGACGATCTGCTCACCGAGGTGACCGAGATCGCCCGCAGGTACGCCGACCGCTGCGACCGGACCAAGATCCCCTCCAGCTCGAAGTGGGTTCAGCGCCGTGCGGAGACGGTCCCCGCCGCCACGGCGTAGCCCGCACCCGCCCCGCACACGCCACCAGTCCCACGCAGCACCGGCTGATCGTCCTCAATCGTCGCGCCGCCGCGCGGCCGACGATCACAGGCGTCGAA
>JBAQGP010000425.1:0-4738 GCA_049287845.1 Solirubrobacteraceae bacterium
CCGCTCGCCCGTCCTCGCCATTCCGGAGCTGCGGGCGATGCTCGGCCCGATCTTCCTCAACGGCCTGGCCATCGGGGCCGTGGGCGTCGGCCTGCCGGCACTCGCGCTGCACGCGGGCTCGCGTCCGGCATCCGGGCTGCTGCTGGCGGTGTGGAGCGTCGGCTCGATCGTGGGTGGCCTGTGGTACGGCTCGCGCGAGTGGCACGCGCCGCTGTCGGCCCGCTACCGGGCGCTGCTGTGGACAGGCGTCATCTGCATGGCGCCGCTGATCGCCGCCCGCACCATCCCGGAGGGACTGGCCGGCGCGGTGCTGGCCGGGCTGGTCATCGCGCCGGTGTTCTCGTGCCAGTACGCGCTGGTGGGCCGGGCCGTCACCTCCGGTGTCGAGACCGAGGCCTTCACCTGGGTGTCATCGGCGCTGGTCGGCGGGCTGGCCGCCGGATCGGCGCTGGGCGGCGGGGCGGTCTCTCTCGCCGGGGTCAACGGGCCCTTCGTGCTGGCGGTCACGGCGATGGGGCTTGCCGCGGCGTCGGCGCTGCGGATGCCCGCCGAGGCCGAGCAGCCGGTCACCTGACCTCTGCGCCGGGGTGCGCACACCACGGCCGCCCCCCGCTCCGATGTCGGCCGGCGGCGCACGCGGTGCGCCCGCCGCCGGCGTGTCGGAGAAACGCCTAGAAGTGGAAGATGCTCAGCGTGCCCGTGACGCGCGGGAACACCGTCTTGCTGTAGCGGCTCGAGTTCTCAAACGTGACCGTGTAGCTGTCCTTCTTGGGGCGGCCGCCCGGGAACAGCAGCGCCTTCTGCTTGAGCATCCCGCACGGCCCATCAGCTTTGGCGAACTTGGTCTTGCCGACCGTCTTGTTCTTGGTCAGCCAGTAGCCGTAGATGTGCTTGCCGGGCACGAACCCCGAGAACGAGAACGTCACCTTGTCCTTGCGGACGTTCTTCACGCTGCGCGGGCTGGTGGCGACTGCCAGGTTGGCCGACTGGACGCTGACATTCGCGATCGTCTGGGAGCCGTCCGAGTTGTCGGCGGTGGCGGTGAGCTTGGTCGTCTTGGATGCGGGGTCGACCGTGGCCAGCTCGGGGGCCTGGGCCGGGATGGACACGTTGCCGTTGGCATCGGCCACGGCGTTGCCGAACGTGGTGCCTCCGGTGAGCTGAACCGTGGTGCCCGGAACGAAGCCGGCGCCGGTGATGACCATTGCGGCGCCCTGGGCGGGGTCGGCGTTGACGTAACACGCCCTGTTGGCGGCCAGCGTCGCCGTCGAGGCCTGAGCCGCGAGGGCGCCGGCCGCCGGCACCGCGCAGCAGGCAATGGTGGCGATGCTCGCCAGTCGTCGGTGAGAACTAATCATGGGGAATCTCCTGTTGTCAGTGAGCACGCGCTGATGGGCACCGGCCTGGGGAGCCACGCGTTCTGCCCGCCCTACCCCGTGGAGCCTAATACCACCCTAACGTCGAGTCCTAAACCCCCAACGGGTCGAGGAGTTGCTGTGGCGCACGCTGCGCGGACCCCGGACCATCGCCGGGGGGTTGGCGAGCGTGTGACCGCGTCTGACGGCGATCGGGTGTGTCCGCGTTGACGCAGCTGACCTGCATCTGATATATCACGGCCATGGCCACTACGGAATCGAGGCAGCTTCCTGCCCGCCAGCGGATCGTGATCATCGGCGCGGGCATCGTGGGCAACAGCGTCGCCTATCACCTCTCGCGGCTGGGCGAGACGGAGATCACCCTGCTGGACAAGGGGCCGCTGCCCAACCCGGGCGGCTCCACCGGACACGCATCGAACTTCATCTTCCCCGTCGACCACTCCAAGGAGATGACGGCGCTGACCAAGGAGAGCATGCGCCAGTACAAGGAGCTGGACGTCTACCTCGAGTGCGGCGGCATCGAGGTCGCCCGGACCGAGGCGCGCATGCAGGAGCTCGACCGCCGGATGGTCTCAGCCAAGACGTGGGGAATCGAGCCGACGTCGCTGCTCACGCCGGCGGAGATCAGGGAACTCGTCCCGTTCATCGACGAGACGCTGCTGCTCGGAGGCTTCTACACCCCCGGCGCCGGTGTGGTGGACTCCCTGCGGGCCGCGACGATCATGCGCGAGCGCGCTGTCGAGGCCGGCATGACCGTGGCCGCCAACACCGAGGTGCTGGGACTCGACGTCGAGCACGGTCGTATCCGCCGGGTGCGCACCGATCGCGGCGATATCGAGGCCGACCGCGTCGTCATCGCCTGCGGCTGCTGGAGCCCACGGATCGCGGCGATGGCGGGCGCCCGGATCCCGCTGAGCCCCGCGGTGCACCAGATGATCGACATCGGCCCGGTGGCGCGGTTCGCCGACGCGCGGACGCTCGTGGACTATCCCATCGTCCGCGACATGGACACCAACATGTACGAACGCCAGGACGGCGGTGGCCTGGAGATCGGCTCCTACGCGCACCGTCCGATCATGATCGACGCCGACGAGATTCCGTCCATTGAGGAATCGGCGCTGAGCCCGACCGAGCTCCCCTTCACCCAACAGGACTTCGAGCTGCAGATGGAGCAGGCGCTCGAGCTGATGCCCGAGATCGTCGGCGACGAGTCCGTCGGCGTGCGCTACGCCATCAACGGCCTGCTCTCGGTCACCCACGACGGCCTCCCGCTGCTGGGCGAGACCCCCGAGGTGGCCGGCCTGTGGTCGGCGGCGGCGATCTGGATCAAGGAGGGTCCCGGGTCGGGCAAGACGGTGGCGGAGCTGATGGTCGCAGGCGAGTCCGAGATCGACGTCTATGAGTCCAACATCGCCCGCGCCTACCCGCACCAGAAGACCAGGGCCCACATCCGGGCGCGGGTCAACGAGGGTTTCAACAAGATGTACGGCATCGTCCATCCCGCCGAGCAGTGGGAGTCCGACCGCCGGGTCAAGGTCTCGCCCTACTACGAGCGCCAGCAGGAGCTCCAGGCGGTCTTCTACGAGGCCGCCGGCTGGGAGCGCCCGCAGTGGTATGAGTCAAACGCGCCGCTGCTGGAGGAGTTCGGCGACCGCGTCACCCGGCGCGAGGCCGAGTGGGAGTCGCGCTGGTGGAGTCCGATCATCAACGCCGAGCACCTGGCCATGCGCGAGCGCGCCGGCTACACCGATCTCACCGCCTTCGCCATCTTCGACGTCACCGGACCCGGAGCGCTCGAGGCCCTCCAGGGCATCGCCATGCGCCAGATGGATGTCGCGGTCGGCCGGGTCGTCTACACGCCGATCCTCATGGCGGCGGGCGGGTTCAAGGCGGACCTCACGATCATGCGCATGGCCGACGACGTGTTCCGCGTCGTCACCGGCGGCGCCTGGGGGATGTCGGACCTCAAGTGGTTCAAGGACCACCTGCCCCAGGACGGCACCGCGCAGATCCACGACCAGACCAACCAGTGGACGACCCTCGGCATCTGGGGTCCCCGCGCGCGCGACATCCTGGAGAACGTCACCTCCGACGACGTGACGCACGAGGGCTTCCCGTTTGCCCACTGGAGGCAGATCGAGGTCGGCCCGCTGACGGCGATCGCCAGCCGGATCTCCTACGTGGGCGACCTCGGCTGGGAGCTCTACGTTCCCATCGAGCAGGGGGCACGGCTGTGGGACATCATCGCCGAGGCCGGCCTGCCCCATGGTGCGATCGCCATGGGGGCCGGTGTCTACGGCACCACCGGGCGGCTGGAGAAGTGCTATCGCGCCTACGGCGCGGAGCTGGAGGGCGAGTACAACGTGGTCGAGGCCGGCATGGCCTGGGGCAGGGTCAAGGACCAGGACTTCATCGGCAAGGAGGCGCACGTGCGTCACCGCGAGGAGCCTCAGGCCGTGGCCATGTGCACGCTGACCGTGGATGACCACACCTCCCAGTCCGGCGTCAAGCGCTACATGCTCGGCGGCGAGCCGGTCCTCACCGGCGACGGGGACCCGATCACCGACGCGCACGGCCGCCGCTCCTACGTGACCAGCGCCGGCGCGGGCCCGTCGATCGGCAAGCACATCCTGATGAGCTACCTGCCGCCCGAGCATGCGGTCGTCGGGGCCAAGCTCCAGGTCCAGTACATGGGCGAGCGCTACCCGGTCACCGTCGCCACGAATGACTCGACCCCGCTGTTCGACCCCGACAACTCCCGGGTGAGGTCATGAGGATGCGGATCACGCAGGTGGGCGCATGAACATCCTCGTCTGCGTCAAGCGCGTGCCGCTCACCGGCGGCAAGATCACCCTCACCGAGGACGCGCAGGCGATCCAGACGCGACATCTCGGGTTCACCGTGAGCCCTCACGAGGAGTGCGCCGCCGAGGAGGCGATCCGGCTGGTGGAGGCACACGGGGGAGAGTCCGTGGTGCTCGCCCTGGGACCCGCCGAGGCCGAGGAGCAGTTGCGCGACATGATGGCCCTCGGCGTGGACCGCGGCATCCATCTGGTCACCGACAGCGGCGAGTGGGACCCTCAGGCGACCGCCGCCGCGATCGTCGAGGCCATCCGCGCGGACGGGACCCCGTTCGACCTGTTGCTCTTCGGCAACGAGTCCGCTGACGCCGGCAACTACCAGGTGGCCGTGCGCGTCGCCTACGCGCTCGGGATGCCGGTGGTCAGCGGGATCAAGGGGATCACGGTGGACGGCGGGAGGCTGCGCTGCGAGCGCGAGAGAACGTCCGACCCACCCGGCCGCGATGTCTACGCCGTCCCGATGCCCGCGGTCGTGTCGGTGCTGGAGGGCATCAACCTTCC
>JBAQGP010000426.1:0-6768 GCA_049287845.1 Solirubrobacteraceae bacterium
TCCGGCGCCCGCCGCCGCTCCGGCCGCGGCCACCGCCGCCATGCTGGCGGTGTGCTGGCCGGCGCCCGCCGAGGCGATCGCCTCACGGCAGTGCTCGAGCACGGTGATGAGCTGATCGGCGTCGGCCGGGCGATCGGAGGCGTTCTTGTTGAGCACCCAGAGCACCGTCTGCTCGAGCTCGGGCGGGATGTTGGGGTTGATCTGGCTGGGCGGGACCGGCGCCTCAGAGACATGCTTGAGGGCAATCGAGACAGCGGACTCGGCGTCGAACGGGACCCGCGCGGTGAGCATCTCGTAGAGCACGACGCCGATCGAATACAGGTCGGAGCCGGCGCTCACCGCATGACCTTGGGCCTGCTCGGGCGACAGGTACTGCGCCGTGCCCATGATCGATCCCGTCTCGGTCATGTCCGACGCGCCCGCGCGGGCGATGCCGAAGTCGGTGACCTTGGCGTGACCGGAGTCGTCGACGATGACGTTGTGGGGCTTGAGGTCGCGGTGGATCACCCCCCGGCGGTGCGCGAACCGGGCCGCCTTGAGGATCTGGATGGTGATGTCGATGGCCCGCAGCGGATCCAGCGGGGCCTCCTGGCGGATGAGCTGCTTCAGCGACCGCCCCGGGAGGTACTCCATCGCGATGTAGTAGGTGTCGTCGAAGGTGCCCCTGTCATACACGCTGACCACGTTGGGATGCTGGAGACCGGCGGCCGCCTGGGCCTCTCGGCGGAACCGCTCGACGAAATCGGGGTCCTCGGCGAAGCGGTGGTGCAGGAGCTTGAGCGCCACCTTGCGCCCGAGCTGCTCGTCCTCGGCCAGGAACACGTCGGCCATCCCTCCCGAGCCCAGTCGCGACATCACCCGGTAGCGCCCGTCGACCATCGTGTTCGGGACCGGATCAGCCATCAGCGCGCGCTCTGAGTCGGGTCTCGGTCCGTGATGGTCATGGCTACTTGCCGTCCGCCAGAAGAGTCTGGACGATGTCGCGCGCGATGGGGGCGGCCACCTGGCCCCCGAACTGACCCTGGGTCTTCTCGATCGTCACCGCGATCGCCACCTTGGGGCCGGTGGCGGGAGCGAAGCCGATGAACCACGGCTGGGTCAGGCCCGACCCGGTCGTTCCGATCGATGCCGTGCCGGTCTTGCCGGCGAAGGGGATGCCCGAGCCCAGCTGGGCCGGTACCCCGGTGCCTTCGTCGACGACCGTGCGCATCATCTGGTTGACCTCGGTGGCCGTCTTGGGGCTCATCACCTGGCCATAGACCGCCGGATCGATCGTCCTGACCGTCCTGCCGTCCTGATCGACCACCTTCTCGGTGAGACGCGGCTCCATCAGCTTGCCGCCGTTGGCCACGGCGGCGGCAACCATCGCCATCTGCATCGGCGTCACGAGCAGACCGCCCTGACCTATGCCGATACGGCCGATGTCCTCGTTGGGGCTTCCCGGCCTGAACGGCCTGCCCTTGAAGTCAAAGGGACGGCTCGTCCCCAGCTCGCCGCTGGGGAGATCGATCGGGGGCAGGGCATAGAAGCCGAAGCGCTTCATGTACTCGGTCATCGTCGGGCGCCCCACGTTCTGGGCCACCTGGGCGAACACCGTGTTGACGCTCTGGGTGAGCGCCTTGGTCAACGTGATGGGGCCGAAGCTCTGGTTGTTGTCGTTGTTGAGCGGGACTCCGGAGATCGTCTTGGGCGAGTCGCCGTTGATCAGTGAGGTGGGCGTGTACTTGCCGCTGTCGATCCCGGCGGTGGCGGTCACCACCTTGAACGTCGAGCCGGGCGGGTAGCGGCCCTGCGTGGCGCGGTTGAGCTGACAGGCGTCCGCGCACGGCGCGGCGTAGTGGTTGTCGTCGTAGCTCGGGTTCGAGTACATGGTCAGCACCGCGCCTGTCCGTGGATCCAACGCGACGACCGACCCCGCGCGCCCGGCCAGCTCCTGCCGGGCCTGGGCCTGGGCCTTGGGGTCCAGGTAGGTGTAGACATCGTCGCCCACGGTCTGATTGCCGCCCAGCGGCCCGAACACCGAGTTCAGCGACGTCTGCGGGCCCTTGAGGTCGTCGAGGCGGTATCTCTCCAGCCCCGCCTCCTGACGGCCGATGAGGTTGGCGTAGCCGACGGGCTGCGCGAACAGGGCTGCCTGCGGATACGTGCGCAGCCAGAACCCGGTGCCCTTCTGCCTGACCGAGCGCGCCAGGACCTCGCCGTTGGCGGCCAGGATGCGCCCGCGCTTGATCTTCAGCGTGGTGATGAGCGTCCGGCTGTTGACCGGGTTGTTGTTCAGGGCGCTGGCGTCGATGACCGTCCAGCGCGTCGTCCACACCACCAGCAGGGCGAACAGCACCACGATCGTCGCGAACAGCTTCATGATCTGGGCGTTCACGGCGTCGGCCTTCGCGAGCGGTCAGAGACGAGCAGCAGCAGCGCCAGGAGCACGAAGTTGGCCACGATCGAGGCGCCGCCGTAGGAGATGAACGGCAACGTCACCCCGGTGAGCGGAATCACACGGGTCACCCCGCCGACGATCACGAACACCTGCAGGGCGAACACCGTCGACAGTCCCGTGGCCAGCAGCGTGGAGAACGAGTCGCGCGCCAGCGTCGCGGTCTTGAAGCCGCGGTAGATGAACAGCAGGTAGGCGACGAGGACCGCGGTGGCGCCGAACAGACCCAGCTCGTTGGTGATGACCGCGTAGATCATGTCGGTCTGCGGGAATGGGATCAGGCTGAGGATCGACTGGCCCCAGCCCAGCCCGAACAGGCCACCGGCGGCTTGGGCGAAGATCCCGTTGGCCACCTGGAAGCTGCCCCCCTGGGCCTTGTACAGCTTGGGATCGAACGGGTGCTGCCAGTCCTCAAAGCGCGCGTTGACGTGCGGGATGTGGGTGCCGAGATACCACGCCCCGATGGCGAAGGCGAGCAGCCCGATGACCACGAACGAGAGCCGGCCGGTGGCGACGTAGAGCATCGCCAGCAGGGCGCCGTAGAACATCAACGACGAGCCGATGTCCGACAGCAGGACGAGGGCGAGCATGGCGACGCCCCAGATGATCAGCACGGGGCCGAAGTGCTTGAGCGGCGGCAGGGTCACCCACAGAACCCGGCGTGCCCCCAGCACCATCACCTGGCGGGTGTCGCGCAGGTAGCTGGCCAGGAAGATGACGAGGCCGATCTTGGAGAACTCCGTGGGCTGAAAGCTCAAGCCCCCCGGCACCCTGATCTCCAGGTAGGCGCCGTTGACCTGCTCGCCGATCCCGGGCAGGCGCGGCAGCACGAGCAGCACCAACGACACCACGACGATGACGTAGCGGTATTGCTCGAGCTTGCGGTAGTCGCGAAAGAGGATGATCGTCACCGCGAACAGAACGAGCCCGAGCACGAACCACTGCGCCTGCTGGCGCGCGTCGGTGGCGCTGATCCGGTAGACCATCACGATCCCGAAGCTGGCCAGCAGCGCCACCAGGGGGAACATGTAGGGGTCGGCATTGGGCAGCGTGAGGCGGATGAGGATGTGCCCGGCCAGGCACAGAGCCAGAAAGATGGCCCCGTAGGTGAGCGACACGTTGGAGAGGGCGTTCTCACGCTGGATGAACACGGCGGCGAAGCCGGCGGTCACGAGTAGGGCGGCCGGGATCAGGCCGAACAGCTCACGGTTGCGTGCGCTCATCGGCTCAGCTGGCCGAGTTCGGCGGCGTGCACGAGGCTGATCGCGTTCCCCTGCGAGCGCAGCTGATGGTTGAGCAGCCGCGCTCGACGGTCGGCGGGAACCGCGCTCAGCGGCACGCCGGAGACATAGAACTGCTCGTACATGCTGATCCCCAGCGGCAGGCTGTACGGAAAGCCGCGGAAGATCGTGACGATGCCGGCTGAGTTGGTCCCGATGAAGAAGTACTCGCGGCTGGCCAGATACGCGCCGCCCCCTACCAGGAACACGACGATGACGAGGGAGATGAGCGCCGCCACCGGCTTCATGAAGCGCGAGGGACGGCGGCGGCGGCCCGCGGGCTCCGGGCCGGGGGGTCGCTGGGCGGGGGCGCCCTGTGTTCTGGCCAGCCGGGGGGTGGGACGCCGTCGCTGGAGCTGAGGGGGCGGCGCGGTGAGAACGGCTCCGCTGTCGCGGTGCCCGGCCTCGGTCGATCCGGGGTCGCCGGCCCGGACGGGCTCCATGCCCACCACGGTCGGCTCGATGGACTCCTCCGCAGCCGGCTGGGCGGAGTCCGTGTCCTCCAGGCGGAACAGGACCACGGTGATGTTGTCGCGCCCGCCGGCGTCGTTGGCGGCACCGATGAGCTGGTCGGCGGCGCGACCGAGGCTCTGCTGGCCGCCGAGGATCCGGACGATCTGCTCCTCGCTGATCATCGACGTGAGGCCATCAGAGCACAGGAGGACCACGTCGCCGGCGCGCATCGGATAGGACCAGGTGTCGACCTCGACGTCGCCCTCGATGCCCAGGGCACGGGTGATGATCGAGCGCTGGGGGTGCTCGGCGGCCTGTTCCTCGGTGAGCTTGCCCTGCCGGACCAGCTCCTCGACCAGCGAGTGGTCCTGGGTCAGGCGCGTCAGCTCGCCGCCGCGGAAGGAGTACGCGCGGCTGTCGCCGACGTGCGCCACCGCCAGGTGATCGTCGTCCAGGTAGACCGCGGTGAGTGTCGTGCCCATGCCCGCATGCTCGTGCTCGGTGCGCGAGAGGTCATAGATCCGCCGGTTGGCGGCGCGGATGCGGTCGGTGAGGCGCTGCTCGGCGCTGCCCTGGTCCGCGAGAGCCGTGTGAAACTCCTCCACCGCCAGCTTGGACGCCACCTCGCCGGCCTGCGCCCCGCCCATCCCGTCGGCGACGACGAACAGCGGCGCTCGCACGAAGGCGTTGTCCTCGTTGTCACGGCGCTGGCGTCCGGTGTCCGTCTTCCAGATCGTGTCGGCGGCGCGGAGCATGCTCGAAGGGTTCTAGCGCCCTCGGCGACGGGCCGGGGGGTCGCGGTGGGCGATGGGGTGGGGCCGGTCGGTCATTGCAGATAGGAGAACTCGCTGTCGCCGATGCGGATGCGGTCGCCGTCGTAGAGGGGCTGGGGGCCCGACAATGGCTCCTCGTTGAGGTAGGTGCCGTTGGTGGAGCCCAGATCCTCTATCACCAGCACGTGACCTTCACGGGAAATCCTCGCGTGGCGCGATGACGCGAACGGATCCTCGAGCCGGATCTCGACATCGCCGCGGCCCAGAACGGCTCCGTCCATGAGGTCGTAGGCCACGCCGCTCTCATGGCCCGCGGCGCGCTCCACCAGCAGGCGCGGCTCGAAGTCGTTGAGCTCGCTCGGGCCGGAGGTCGCGTCGTACATCCCGGTCTCCTCGGGCGACGGGCCGCGGTCCGGCATCGCGGGGGCGCCGCGGCCGCGTCTCAGGTCGCGCAGCGCGCTCCACGCCACCCAGAGGAGGAACAGATAGAGGACCGCGAGGAAGCCGAACTTCAGGCCCACCGACACGGGCTGCAGCACCGTTGCCGTCATGTCCTACTCCAGCTCGAAGCGCAGGACGGTGTTGCCGAGCTCGATCTCATCGCCGGGCTTGAGCACCTCTGAGCCCTCGACACGACGCCCGTTCAGACGGGAGCCGTTGGTGGAGCCCAGGTCGCTCAGTACCCAGGAGCCTCCGCGAGGGCGGACCTCGGCGTGCGTCCGGGACACGTTGGGATCGTCGACCGTGACGTCACACTGGCGGCTGCGCCCCATCGTGGCGCCCCCGGAACCGACGACGAGCCGCTTGCCGCCCATGAGCAGCAGTGCGGTCTGCCGGCGCGAGCGGGCGCGCTCCTCCAGCGGCTCGGCGACCCGCCCAGCGGTGCTGTAGACCATCGTGCGCCCGGACGGCTCCTCCTCGGGCGGCGGCTCCACGTCCTCGTCGGGGTCCGGGTTGACGACGCGCGTCTGAATCCCGAACTCTCCCAGGCCAAGGCGGTCGTCGGTGTCGAACTCCACCACCGGCCGCGACATCAGCACGAGCCGTTCGCGGCGGGCGTGCTCCAGCAGGTAGCCGGTCAGCTCCGAGATGAGCGCGTCCTCGTACTCGGTGAACCGCTCCCGGTCGCGGGGAGACAGGTAGACCCGGTACTCGTTGGGCACATACGTGCGCGACAGGGACAACGTCCGGTGCTCCTCCATCTCCCGGGCCAGTTTCCGGGCAATCTCCACTGGCCGGACCTCCGAGCGGAAGGCACGGCTAAAGGTGCCTTCGACGAGGCCGGCGATCTTGCTCTCGATGCTTCTGAGCACACTCATCAGGTCGCCCCTCCGGGCGGATCCATGCTACGGAACTCTCGCCCGAGGGCCACCTGAACGCAACGCGACGCGCCACATCCCCAGCAGCGAGGGGGCCAGAGCGACGGCGGCCGAGGCAGCGGCGCCCAGCAACGCGCCGGGGGCAGAACCCCCGGCCCCGGCGCCCGGATCGTGCACGGCGACAATCGCGGCCCCGGTTGCGGAGACCAGGATCGCCGCCCACACGACGACACGGACGACGTCGAGGGCCGGCGACGCGCCGCGGACCAGCCACGGCAGGGTCGCGGCGGCGAGGGCCCACACCAGCGCGGGGGCGAGCACCCCGGCTGAGAGCTCCGGGCGCAGCAGATGGTCGACGGTGACAGACACTGAGCTCATCCAAGCGTGCGGGGGCGCCACTCCGGGCACCACGGGCAGGTAGAGAGCCTTCCCGGCAACGGCGGAGGCCAAAAGCAGCCAGACCCATCCGACCGCACCCAGCGTTGCCCGGCGCCACAGGGTGGTCG
>JBAQGP010000427.1:0-2115 GCA_049287845.1 Solirubrobacteraceae bacterium
GCCCACTACATCCGCTCCGTCCATCAGCTGGCGATCGGCTCGCGCACCGCGGAGGCGATCAAGATCGAGCTGGGCTCGGCCATGCCGCTGCGCGAAGAGCAGGTGACCGAGGTGCGCGGGCGCCATCTCGCCACCGGCCTGCCCACCGCCGTGCCGCTGCGCTCCGAGGAGGTCCGCGCCGCGATCGCCGGTCCGCTGCGCGAGATCCTCCAGGGCATCCGCGACACCCTCGAGCAGACCCCGCCCGAGCTGTCCTCCGACATCGCGCGCGACGGCATCCTGCTGGCCGGTGGGGGCACGCTGGTCCAGGGCTTCCCCGAGCTCGTCGCCGCCGAGACCGGGATGCCCGTCTTCCGGGCCGAGTCGCCGCTCACCTGCGTCGCCGTCGGCTCAGGCCAGGCGCTTGACCATCTTGACCAGCTCAGCGTGGTCGCCCGTCAGCTCGGCCGGTCGCCGACGACGCCCGACTGGCGCACCGCCCAGTCCTAGGGCGCGATGCGCCACGGTGGCCACGGCGCACGCGGCCAGCAGCACGAAGAACGGGTCGATCGGCTCGCGGAAGCGAGGCGTCTCCACGTTGACGAACGCGATCGAGAGCCAGTACAGCACCGGAAAGGCCCACAGCCACCGCGGCGCCTCGCGCCGCACCCCGGTGAACAGGCCGGCGACGGCCACGGCCAGCAGGGTCCAGAAGCTCACCACCCCGATCCCGGCGGCCCTGGCGGAGAGGCTGATCGCGTCATAGGAGGCGTGCCACGCGAACGAGCCCTCCAGCTCGAACATCCGCAGGGTGTTGTGGAAGGCGACGTCGAGAGGCGAGAACGGATGGGCCCGGACATAGTCCATGGCGCGGGATTGGAGCAGGCTGCTCAGGCCGACCTCGTCGTAGCGCGGGGCGGCCCTGGCGATGGCGTGGAACTCCGGCATCTTGAGGAAGAGGTCCCACTTGTAGTGGAGGGGGCGGGAGGCCGCCGAGGTCGCGTTGTAGGTCCCGATGAGGGTGATGCCGGTCTCGTCGGAGACCGGGACGAAGTGATGCAGCTCGACCGCGTTGCGGATCGTCCAGGGCACGATCATGGCGCACGTGAACAGGACGAGAACGGCCGGCGCCGCCATGGCACGCAACGCCGGACGACGCGGCACTCGGCTCCCACCCACCGCGCGAGCTCGCCCCGCCGACCAGGCGGCGACCCCCAGCGGGAGGACGAACAGCGCCGCGTTCTCATGCGCGAGCGTCGCCAGCCCGGTGAGGATCCCGGTGATGGCGATCCAGACATAGACGCCTCGCAGCCGGGGCGCGCGCCGCGCCCGGAGTGCCGTCCAGATCGAGGCGAGCTCCAAGGCCAGCAGTAGGTTCTCGGCCACCAGCGTCCCCGAGAGCTCGACGAACACCGGGTAGACCGCGGCGATCGCCACCGCCGCCACTGCGACGCTGCCGCCGAAGGCCTCCAGTGCCACCAGTCCCAGCAGCCCGACGCTGAGGGTGCCGATCACCGCCTGGGCGATCCGCTCGGGCGCCACCGCCGTCTTGCCACCGGTCTCATGGCCGTCGATCAGGTCCACGACGGCCAGGGAGTAGGGGAAGGCGGGCGGGAAGTACGCCGTCGGGCCCCGCGAGCCTCCGGCGCCCGAGCGCGGCCCCGAACCGGTGTGGTAGTCGCCGTACTGCGCGACGTCGCTGGCCATCCGGTTGTAGGTGCCCGCGTCGTTCTTGGCCTTGTAGAAGGTGTTCTCGACGTAGACCAGCCGGATGACGAACGCCGCCACGAGCAGCACCGCCACGAGCAGCTTGGCGGCTGTGGCGAGACGCGACGCGGTCAGTGGATCCCGACGATGCCGGCGCACACCCAGTTCGACGCTCCGGCGCCGTTGTTCCAGATGCGCGACGCCACCGCGTCCTGTTCGGACTTGGATGCGAGGTACGCCGCCGGACCGCTGCCGCCGAACAACTTCCAGGTGCTGGGGATGATCTGGTAGTAACCCGATGCCCCGGCGCTGTTGGGCGGCAGGTTCTGCCCGCCGGACTCGCAGAGGACGATCGCGTAGGGGATGGCCCAGCCGCCCGATGGGCCCAGAGCCGGACCGCTGGGGGTGCTGCTGGGGGCGCTGCTGGCC
>JBAQGP010000428.1:0-17770 GCA_049287845.1 Solirubrobacteraceae bacterium
GAGGCCCGGAACAACGGCGAGAACGCGGCCTATCAGGCCGAGCGCCAGCTCAAAGAGCTCGACGAGCAGATCGACAGCTCCTCCAAGGAGGAGATCGAGGCGGCGATCAAGGCCGTGCGCGAGTCCCTGACCTCGAGCGACGCCTCTGAGATCAACGCCAAGACCGAGTCGCTGCAGTCCGCGTTCCACAAGGTCTCCGAGGCGATGTACCAGCGCGCGCAGGAGCAGCAGGCCGCCGACTCCCCCGCCGACGGCGCCAGTGAGAACGGCGCATCCTCCACCAACGGCGCAGCGGCCGAGGAGGACGTGGTCGATGCCGAGGTTGTGGACGAAGGGAAGTAATCCCCGATGTCCACCGAGCACAACCATGCGCCTGACCAGGTGACGGACCCGCAGGCGCCTGAGGCCCAGCTGCCTCAGGCGCCGCCGGGGGCGCCCGAGGGCCACGACGCCTCGCGAGCGCAGGCGGAGCGGCCCCAGGCGGAGACCGAGCTTCAGGCTCAGCCGGGCACGCCCCAGCCGGGGTCCGCGCAGGACCACCCGGGGTCGCCCTGCGACCTGGAGGAGATCGCCGCCAGGGCCGAGAAAGCCGACGAGTATCTGGCGCTGGCCCAGCGGACCAAGGCCGACTTCGAGAACTACCGCAGGCGGACCACCCGTGAGGCGGCCGCCGCGCAGGAGCGCGGGGCGGCCAAGCTCGCCCTCGCGCTGCTGCCTGCGATCGACAACCTCGATCGCGCGCTGGCCCACGCCGACGAGGTGGTGGCCGGGGAGGGCAGCAATGGCGCCGAGTCGCTGGTGGCCGGTCTCAAGCACGTCCACGCCGACCTGATCGCCGCATTGGGCAACGTCGGGATCGAGCGTTACTCGCCGGAGGGCGAGCCGTTCGATCCGCAGTACCACGAGGCGGTCGCACAGCAGCCGGTGGAGGGCGCGCAGCCCGGGATCGTCGTCGAGGTGTTCCAGCGCGGCTACCGCATGGGCGAGAGCGTCGTGCGCCCGGCGCGCGTCGTCGTCGCCGGGTGAGGGGGCGCTGAGCAACCGTGCCTGAGCGGCCTGACTACTACAAGATCCTCGGGGTCGGCAAGAACGCCTCCGACGAGGAGATCAAGAAGGCGTACCGCAAGCTCGCGCGCAAGTACCACCCTGACACCAACCAGGGCGATAAGAAGGCCGAAGAGCGGTTCAAGGAGATCTCGCAGGCGCACGACGTCCTGGCCGATCCCGACAAGCGCAAGGCCTATGACCGCGGCGGGCTGCTGGGCGGCTTCGGCGGGGCGGGCGGCCCCGGTGGCTTTGACCCGGGCGCGTTCACCGGTGGCTTCTCCGACATCCTCTCCAACCTGTTCGGCGGAAGCGCCGGCGCCGGTGGGGCCGGCGGGCGTGGCTCGGGGTCAGGCGCGGGACGCGGCACGGGACGGGCGGGACGAGTTCCTCAGCGTGGACGGGACCTCGAGACCGAGGTGTCGCTGAGCTTCGAGCAGGCCGTCAACGGCGCGCAGGTCCCGCTGGCGGTTCCGACGTCGGCGCCGTGCCCCACCTGCAAGGGGTCCGGCGCCAAGCCGGGTACCTCCCCGCGGGTGTGCCCGGTCTGCAACGGTCGCGGGCTGGAGTCCCAGAGCCAGGGCATCTTCTCGATGTCCCAGCCGTGCTCCAACTGCCACGGCTCCGGAACCGTGATCGACGACCCGTGCCCCACCTGCCAGGGCTCCGGCGCGCAGCGCTCGGTCAAGCGGATGCGCGTCAACATCCCCGCCGGGGTCAAGGACGGCAGCCGGATCCGGCTGGCCGGTAAGGGCGAGCCCGGATTCGGCCCGGGCGGCGAGGCTGGGCCTCCCGGGGACCTCTACGTGATCACGCGCGTGACCGAGTCCTCGGTGTTCAAGCGCAGCGGCGACAACCTCGAGGTCGAGGTGCCGCTCACGATTCCCGAGGCGCTCCAGGGCGCCGTCATCGAGGTGCCCACGCTCAACGGCTCCAAGCGGCTGCGGGTGCCCGCCGGGACCAAGCACGGGACCGTGCAGCGGCTGCGTGGCGAAGGACCGGCGCGGCTGGGCGGCAAGGGCAACGGCGACATCCACTACCGGTTCACTCTCGAGGTGCCCTCCTCGCTCTCACCTGAGCAGTCCGAGGCCGTTGACAGGCTCTCGAAGGTCATGAACGGCAACCCGCGCGAGCGCCTGTTCACGGCGGCCGCCGGTGAGGCGAAGTGATGGCCTCGCGGCGCATCCGCTCCACCACCCGCGTCGAGGTGTCCTCGGACCGCGGTGTGTTCATGATCTCGGTCGCCGCCGAGCTGGCCGAGATGCATCCCCAGACGTTGCGGATGTATGAGTCGCGCGGGCTCATCGAGCCCCAGCGCTCGCCCAAGGGCACGCGCCTGTACTCCCGGAAGGACGTCGATCGCCTGCGGCGCATCCAGGAGATGACCGCGGAGCTCGGCATGAACCTGGCCGGTGTGGAGCGGGTGTTCGAGCTCGAGCAGCAGCTGGACTCGATGGCTCGCAAGGTGGCCTCGCTCCAGAAGCGTGCCGAGGAGCTGACCGCCGAGGTGGCCCGGCTCGAGACGGTCCGCCGGGACTTGCGCGCCGAGATCGTGCCCTACGTGCGCGGCGGCGCGCTGGTGCGCCACGCCGACCTTCGGGGCCTGAAGTTCGGCGCCCCGGCCGGCGACGGCTCATGAGACCTGCTGAGGGGTGGATGGAGACTGTTCTGTACGGGTAGCACGCACCGCACCGAACCACCAGTCCGCCGTGTTGGGGTGTGCAACGATCTCCCCACGGGGATACGGATCGGTCCCGCCCCCGCGCCCCCCGCCCCCGCCCGCGCGGGCCGCGTGCCGGTCAGAACCAATAGGGAGTGAGCACTTGATGGGTACTTCGAGCTGGGGAATGACTCGCGCGCTGCGCTGGGCGGGTCAGGTCCGCATCGCCATCGCCACGGCGGCATGCCTGCTGGCCGCAGGGGCGCTGTCCGCACCATCGGCCGCCGCCACCCCGCGCAGTCACTGGACGTGGCTGGGCGCCGCGCCGGCCCACGGCCGCGTGTCGCTCGCACTTCCGCTCAAGGCCGACGTCACCGGCCTGGAGCGACTGGCCGCCGCCGTGTCTGACCCCAAGTCGCCCCAGTACGGCCAATATGACTCGGTCGCCCACCTGGCCACGCGCTTCGGCGCTCCGGGCCCCGAGCGCGGCCGGGTCCTGCGCTATCTCACGCGCGCCGGAGCCACTGGCGTGAAGGTCGACGTCACGGGCCTGTTCGCGGACGCGACGATGAACGTGTCACAGGCCGGGCGGTTGTTCGGCACGACGCTGGGCGACTTCCGGGCGGCCGGCGCCGGGGCCCATGGCGCCACCTTCATGGCGCCCGTGTCGGCGGTGCGCATCCCGGCGGCGCTGCGCGATGACGTGACCGGCGTCGTCGGCCTCGACACCCAGCCGCTGTTCGGATCCTCGACCCCGACCATGTCGAGCAACGCGGCGTTCCCCCACCAGGCCGCCCGGCCCGCGAACGAGGGCACCGCCGACGAGTCCGGCTACCTGCAGCGGACCGGCACCGCGGCCGGTTGCACCGCCGCCGTGTCACAGTCGGGCTTTACGCCCAACCAGTATCTGACCGCCTACAACTACCTCCCGCTGCAGAGCGCGGGCCTGGAGGGTCAGGGCGAGCGCGTGGCGCTCATCGAGATCGACGGCTTCCGCTACTCGGACCTGCGCAACTTCTCCCAGTGCTTCGGCCTGGCCACCCCCGCGATCAACGGCTTCGGCGTCAGGCTCAGCAAGCCGCTGGCCCCCGGCGGGGAGTCGACCCTGGACCTGGAGGTCCTGGACGCCGCCGCGCCCAAGCTCAAGGCCGTCGACGTCTACGAATCGCGCCCGAGCGCCGTCGACGTCCTCACCTCGCTCACGGCTCCGCTCGGCAACGGCCGCAGCAAGCCCGACGTGATCTCGGCCTCGCTGGGCTCTTGTGAGGAGGCGACGCGCCTCACGCTCAGCAAGTCCGCGCTGAGCCATGTCGAGGGCGCGCTCGCCCTGGCTGCCGCCAGCGGGACCTCAGTGCTGGCCTCCAGCGGCGACGACGGCTCGTCGGCGTGCCTCACCCCCGATGGCCGGCCGCTGCCCGGTCTGGCGGTGAGCTACCCGGCGTCCTCCCCGTTCGTCACCGGTGTCGGCGGCACGAACTTCGCGCTCGACGCCTCCAACCACATCGTCTCCGAGCAGGTCTGGAACGACTCCCCCCTCGTCGTCGCCTCCGGCGGCGGTGGCTTCAGCGCGCTGTTCAAGCGTCCCGCCTACCAGGACAGCTTCGTGGCCGCGGCCCACCGCGGCGTGCCCGACGTCTCGATGCTGGCCGACGTCGCGCCCGGGTATGAGATCTTCTGCACGGCCAAGGTTGACTGCATCGGCAAGGGCCACCAGAGCCCGTGGACGCAGGTGGGAGGCACGAGCGCGGCCGCCCCGCTGCTGGCCGGGGGCCTGGCGCTGGTGGACCAGGCCCTGCGCAAGAGCCACCGGCAGAACATCGGTCTGGCCAACCCGCTGCTCTACGCGATCGACCACTCCCCCTCGGCGGCCAGTGTCGTCGCCGACATCGTCGCCAACAACAACGACCTGGGAGCGAGCCTGATCGGCCGGGCGTTCGGCTGCTGCACCGCCGCCGCCGGCTACGACGAGGCGTCGGGCCTGGGCAGCATCAACCTCGGGGGCCTGGCCCTCGTGGCCGGCACCTTGGTACCGCCGATCGCCAACATCGCGGTGTCGGTGCCATTGCAGCGTCACCCGGTGGCCGCCAAGCATCTGCTGGCCACGGTGAGGTGCTCCGGGCACTGCCTGATGGGGGCCCTGGCCCGGATCAGGATCGGTCGCTCGCGCAAGCTCATCACCAGGTCCTCGAGCGTCTACCTGCTCAACAGGGGCGGGCACAAGACCATCAGGATCGGGCTGGACAAGCAGACCGTCGGCAAGCTGCGCAGCGCCCTGGCCCACCGGCAGAAGGTCTCCGCCACGATCTACGGGGCGATCTTGGACCCCAACGGCAACGTCGCGTCCCGAACGCGCGGCAAGGAGCTCCGAGTCCGGGGATAGGGGTCGGCCGCGGCGTTGGTGGCGGGTGATAATCTTAGTCATGAAGACTTAGATTTATCCCTTTGAACACGGATTCGCCCATGCAACCAGACCGCTTTACCATCAAGTCCCAGGAGGCGCTGCAGGCCGCCCAGCGGCTCGCCGACGAGCGCCGCAATCCGCAGACCACCCCCGAGCACCTGCTGGCAGTCCTGCTCGAGCAGGACGGCGGTGTCGTCGCCCCGGTGCTGCGCAAGCTGGGCGCTGAGCCTGCCGCGGTGCGCCAGGCCCTGAGCTCGCGCCTGGACGCGCTGCCCACCTTGACCGCGGGCAGCGCCGGCGCGGAGCCGGCCGGCGGATCGACGGTGCTCGTGCAGATCCTGCGCACGGCCGAGGCCGAGATGCGCGAGCTGGGCGACGAGTACGTCTCCACCGAGCACCTGCTGCTGGCGCTGTCCGCCCACCCCGGCGGCGCCGGCGAGGCGCTGCGCTCGAGCGGCGCCCCCCGCGAGGCCCTGATCGCGGCGCTGGAGGAGGTGCGCGGCTCGCACCGCGTGACCGACGACAGCCCCGAGGACAAGTTCCGCGCCCTGGAGAAGTACGGCCGCGACCTCACCGAGGCGGCGGCGCAGGGCAAGCTGGACCCGGTCATCGGCCGCGATGACGAGATCCGGCGCGTCATACAGGTTCTGTCGCGGCGCACCAAGAACAACCCGGTTCTGATCGGCGAGCCCGGCGTGGGCAAGACGGCGATCGCCGAGGGCCTGGCTCAGCGCATCGTCTCCGGCGACGTTCCCGAGGGCCTGCGCGACCGCCGCGTCGTCTCCCTGGACATCGGCGCGCTCATCGCGGGCTCGAAGTACCGCGGCGAGTTCGAGGACCGGCTGAAGGCGGTGCTCAAGGAGATCGCCGACGCAGGGGGCGCGGTCATCCTCTTCATCGACGAGCTGCACACGATCGTCGGCGCGGGGGCCGCCGAGGGCGCAGTCGACGCCGCCAACCTGCTCAAGCCGATGCTG
Source organism: Solirubrobacteraceae bacterium (assembly GCA_049287845.1). GTDB lineage: Bacteria > Actinomycetota > Thermoleophilia > Solirubrobacterales > Solirubrobacteraceae > Palsa-465. Next base: position 6,083 of record JBAQGP010000428.1, read on the forward strand.
GCCCGTGGCGAGCTGCGCGCGGTCGGCGCCACGACGCTGGACGAATACCGCAAGCACATCGAGAAGGACGCGGCGCTGGAGCGTCGCTTCCAGCCGGTGTACGTGGGCGAGCCCAGCGTTGAGGACACCATCGCGATCCTCCGCGGGCTCAAGGAGCGCTACCAGGTGCACCACAAGGTCCGCATCCAGGACTCGGCGCTGGTCGCCGCCGCGACGCTCGGTCAGCGCTACATCGCTGACCGCTTCCTCCCCGACAAGGCGATCGACCTCGTCGACGAGGCCGCATCGCAGATCCGCATGGAGATCGACTCCAAGCCCACCGAGATCGACGAGGTGGATCGCCACATCATGCAGCTGGAGATCGAGCTGCAGTCGCTGGGCGACGACGACGACCCCGGGACGGTGACCCGCCGCGACCAGCTCGAGCGCACCCTGGCCGAGGAGCGCGAGCGCTCGGACGCCATGCACGCCGAGTGGCAGCGCGAGAAGGAGACGCTCGGTGCGGTCGCCGACATCCAGGAGCGCCTCGAGCAGGCGCGAGTGGAGCTCGAGCGCGCGCAGCGCGAGGCCGACCTCGGTCGGGCCGCCGAGCTGCAGTACGGGACGATCCCGGAGCTGACCAAGAAGCTCGAGGAGGCCGAGACCGCCGAGCTCCAGGCCGCGGCCGGCACCGATGCGGCCAACGGCCCGCGCTTTCTCAAGGACGTCGTCGACGCCAACGACGTCGCCGAGATCGTGGCGAAGTGGACCGGCGTTCCCGTCTCACGTCTCATGGAGGGCGAGATCGAGAAGCTCGTCCACATGGAGGAGCGCCTGCATCAGCGCGTCATCGGCCAGGACGAGGCCGTCAGCGCCGTGTCGACGGCGCTGCGCCGCTCGCGAGCGGGCCTGTCGGACCCCCATCGTCCGATCGGCACCTTCCTGTTCCTGGGCCCCACGGGAGTGGGCAAGACCGAGCTGGCGCGCGCGCTCGCGGAGTTCATGTTCGACACCCAGGACGCGATCGTCCGGATCGACATGTCGGAGTACATGGAGAAGCACGCCGTCAGCCGGCTGATGGGCGCGCCTCCCGGCTACGTCGGTTACGAGGAGGGTGGCCAGCTGACCGAGGCGGTCCGCCGCCGGCCCTACTCGGTGGTGCTGCTCGACGAGATAGAGAAGGCCCACCCCGACGTGTTCAACACGCTGCTGCAGGTGATGGACGACGGGCGGCTCACCGACGGTCAGGGCCGGACGGTCAGCTTCAAGAACGTCGTGCTCATCATGACCTCCAACATCGCGGGCGGCCGGGAAGGCGCCGAGTCCCACTTCAAGCCGGAGTTCATCAACCGTCTCGACGACATCGTCGAGTTCGAGCCGCTCAGCCGGGAGCAGATCGGGCAGATCGTCGACCTCCAGGTCGCGGTGCTCATCACGCGCGTCCGCGAACGCGGCGTCGAGGTCGAGCTTTCGGATGCGGCGCGCACGCTGATCGGCGATCTGGGCTATGACCCCACCTATGGGGCGCGCCCGCTCAAGCGGGTCATCCAGAAACGTCTCATCGACCCGTTGGCGCTGGCGATTCTCGAGGGCGGGTTCGTCCCCGGAGACACCGTGAAGGTCGACGCCGCGGACGGCGACCTGGTTTTGGAGCGGGCCGGCGTCGACGCCCCTGCCGCGACCGTCTAGGAGGCGCGCCCCCAGGCGAAGACGTTCTTCTCGGTGCGCAGGTGCATGAACGTCTCCACGTGGCGGACCTGGGCGATCGAGCGGATGTCGTCGTTGAGGACACCGAGCAGCTCCTCCTCGCTCGCGCACACGACCTCGACGATCACGTCGTAGGTGCCGGCGGTCACCACGACGTACTCGATCTCCGCGATGCGGGCCAGCCGCGCGGCGGCCTCCCGGGTGTCCCCGCTCACGCGCAGCCCGATCGTCGCCACGACCCCGCGGCCCAGGGCGACCGGATCGGTGACGGCCACGATCCGCATCAGTCCCGATTGGCGCAGCCGGTGCACGCGCTGGCGCGTGGCGGCCTCGGACAGGCCGACCGCCGCACCGATGTCGCCATAGGGGCGCCGCCCGTCCTCCTGGAGCAGGGCGATGACCGCAGCGTCGATCTCATCGAGCCTGGACGGTGGCGACGACATTCAGCGCCCGGTCGCCTCAACCAGTCGTGCCAGCCAACAGCATCCGACCATATTAGTGATGACTACGACGTAATCTTCTGCACCTGGTCCACGTGACAACGGGGATCGCGACCACAGGCCTGCCGGCGGCAGAAGCCGTCCCGCGCGCGGTATCCGGTACAAGTGGCATGAGAGCACCCGCCAACGGACAAGGGAGCGCCACGATGCCCACCTACGTCATGCTCACCACTCTGACGCCGGACGGCGTCCAGACGATCAAGAACAACCCGGGCCGCATCAAGGAAGTCAACCGTGAGGTCGAGCAACTCGGGGCGACCGTCAAGGCGCAGTGGGCGACCCTCGGTCAGTTCGACTTCGTCAACGTGATCGAGGCGCCCGACGAGCAGACGATCACGCGGGTGTCGCTCGAGCTGGGCTCCCGGGGGACCGGCCGCTACGAGACGCTGACCGCCATCCCGATCGACGACTTCATCGGCCTGATCTAGTGGCCCCTCACCTGCGTCCGGCTGCATTCGAGGCACGGTGGGCGGAGCCGGCGGGGCCGCCAGGGTGACCGACACCGTCCTCGTGCTCGGCTCCGGCGCGCGCGAGCACGCCATCGTGCACGCTCTGGCGCGATCGCGGCGCAGGCCCAAGATCATCTGCGCGCCGGGCAACGTGGGGATCGCGCATGACGCCGAGACACGTCCGTTGGATCTCGCGGATCCCGGCGCGGTCCTCGGTGCGGCCCGGGACATCGCCCCCGACCTCGTGGTCGTCGGGCCGGAGGCGCCGTTGGTGGCGGGCGTCGTCGACGCGCTCGCCGACGCGCAGATCCGCTGCTTCGGGCCCACCAGCGACGCCGCCCGCCTCGAGGGCTCCAAAGCATTCTGCAAGGAGATCATGGTCGCGGCCGGCGTGCCCACGGCCGACTACTCGGTGGTCAGCACCCCTGAGGAGGGCATGGAGGCGATCACCGGCTATCCCGTGGTCATCAAGGCCGACGGCCTCGCCGCCGGTAAGGGCGTGATCATCGCCCAGGACGAGGTCCACGCCCGGGCGGCCCTGGGGGAGCTGCTGGTGGAGCGGCGCTTTGACACCACCCAGGTGGTGGTGGAGGAGCACCTCGTCGGCGAGGAGCTCTCGCTGCTGGCGGTGTGCGACGGGGTGACCGCGCTGCCGCTGGCCTCCGCCCAGGACTACAAGCGCATCTTCAACGGCGACCTCGGTCCCAACACCGGCGGAATGGGCTCCTATTCGCCGGTCCCATCCATCGACGACGTGCGGGCCCGCGAGATCTGCGCGGCCGTGCATCAGCCCGTGCTCGACGTCCTGGCGCGCCGCGGGTCGCCGTTTCACGGCGTCCTGTACGCCGGGCTGATGATGACCGCCGGGGGGCCCAAGGTGCTCGAGTTCAACGTCCGCTTCGGCGACCCCGAGACGCAGGCGATCCTGCCCCGGCTGCGCTCTGACCTCCTCGAGCTTCTGGAGGCGGCGACCGAGCCCGGCGGGCTGGCCCACGTGGCGCCACTGGAGTGGACCGAGGAGATGGCCGTGACCGTCGTCCTGGCCAGCGCCGGCTACCCCGACTCCTTTCACGCCGGTGACGTCATCCGCGGGCTGGAGCGCATTTCGCCCGACGTCTACGTGACCCACGCGGGCACGGGTCGCTCGCGCGCGGGCCAGCTCGTCACCAAGGGCGGACGGGTGATGAGCGTCACCGCCCTGGGGGCCACGCCGACCCGGTGCCGCGCGGCCGCCTATGCTGCGGCGAACATGATCCATTTCGACGGCAAGCAGATGCGGCGCGACATTGCGCTCAAGCTGGTGAGATGACCCCCGACTCGCAGCCACACGCCGAGGTCGGGGGCGAGCTTGCGCCCGAGCCCGCCGAGCGGATCCCCGAGCTCGCCTCCGAGCAGGACGCCGAGGCGCTGGCCGAGACCGCCGTCGCGATCGAGGAGCTCGACGTCGACGCGCCGCGAGTCGCGATTCTCATGGGTTCCAAGAGCGACCTGCCGGCGATGGAGAAAGCCGAGACCGAGCTCACCGACCGGGGCATCCGCTCAGAGACCCGGGTGATGTCGGCCCATCGCGAGCCCGACACCGTCGCCGACTACGCCAAGAACGCCCGGATGCGCGGCATCAAGGTGATCATCGCCGGCGCCGGGCTCTCGGCCGCGCTGCCGGGCGTGGTCGCCGCCCACACCGACCTGCCGGTCATCGGGGTTCCGCTGACCAGCCGTACATCGGTGGCCGGTGGCCTGGACGCGCTGCTCTCCATCTCGCAGATGCCTCCGGGTGTGCCCGTCGGGTGCGTGGGTGTCGACAACGCCCGTAACGCCGCCGTTCTGGCGGCGCGAATCCTGTCGATCTAGGCCCGGTGGCATACCGCACCGCACCGCCGTGCGTCGTCCCCGTGCCGCGGGACCGCCCGCCTGGGGCGGACGGTCGGATCGGGGCGTCTAGGACGCCCGGAGCAGGTCCTGGATGTACTGCGCGATCACGGCCGCATCGCTGCGGCGAGACCGCGGGACCTGCGTGGTCTCCTCGACCAGTGGAGCTTTGCTCTGTGTTCTCATCTGGCTTCCTCGCAGAGCTCTGACCTCGATCCCCGACTCGGCGGTGGAGCGAGATTCGTTGTACGATGCACGTCGTACGATAGCAGCATGTACGACGATCTTCGTACAATGGCTGAAGGGTTCGTATAGTGGAGGGGGCAATGTCCACGCACACCACTGAATCGATCGCTCACCCCGCGGCGGATGAGCTGGAGCTCGGCGCCGTGCTGCACGCGCTCAGCGACCCGGTGCGCCTGCGGATCGTGGCCAAGCTGGCCCGCAGCGACGGCGACCACACGTGTGGCAGCTTCGCCCTCCCGGTCACGAAGTCCACGTGCACGCACCATTTCAAGGTCCTGCGCGAGGCGGGCGTGATCCAGCAGCGCGCCCAGGGCACCACGCGGCTCAACCGGCTGCGGCGCGAGGACCTCGACGCACGTTTCCCGGGTCTGCTCGCGTGCGTCCTGCGCGCCGCCGCGCACGCCGAGGTGCTCGACGACGAGGGCAAGGCCGCGGTCGACAGCCTCGTCGCCATGCCCGCGCCGGCGGACGCGCCCGAGAGCGCCGTCGTCGCGTAGCCTTCGGCCGCCTTGATCGCGCGCTACACACGCCGGGAGCTGGGCGAAGCCTGGTCTGACGACGCGCGCTTTGACGCCATGCGCCGCGTCGAGGTGGCTGCCTGTGAGGAGATGGAGGGTCCGACGGCGGAGGAGCTCGACGCCATTCGCGCCGCCACCTTCACCGTGGAGGCGATCGACGAGCGCGAGAAGGTCACCGATCACGACACGGCCGCCTTTGTCGACATCCTGTCTGAGTCCGCCGGCTCCGCCGGTCGCTGGATCCACTACGGCCTGACCTCGTCCGACGTGCTGGACACCGGGCTGGCGCTGCAGATCACGCACGTCGGCGAACTGGTCATGCCCGGCGCCCACCAGTTCGCCCAGGCTCTGGCGGCCCAGGCGCGCGCCCACGTCGACACCCTGTGCGTGGGGCGCACACACGGCATCCACGCCGAGCCGACCACCTTCGGGATCAAGCTGGCCGGGTTCGCGTATGAGGCCCATCGCAACGCCCAGCGGCTCGAGCGAGCCTTCGCCCAGGCGGCGGTGGGGGCGGTCTCGGGGGCGGTCGGCACCTACTCGGCCACCTCGCCGGACTTCGAGGCGCGCGTGCTCGCCCGGCTGGGGCTCGAGCGAGAGCCCGTGTCGACCCAGGTGGTCGCCCGCGACCGCCACGCCGAGCTGTTGCAGGCGATCGCCCTGGCCGGGGCGGGGCTCGAGCGCTTTGCCACCGAGCTGCGGCATCTCGCGCGCACCGAGGTGGGCGAGGTCCGCGAGCCGTTCGGGCGCGGCCAGAAGGGCTCGAGCGCCATGCCCCACAAGCGCAATCCGATCAAGTCAGAGCAGGTCGCCGGCCTGGCGCGGGTGCTGCGCGGGAATGCCACCGCCGCGATCGAGGACGTTGCCCTGTGGCACGAGCGCGACATCTCGCACTCGTCGGTTGAGCGGATCATCCTGCCCGACTCCACGATCCTGCTCGATCACATGCAGCGTCGCGCGCTGGCGCTCGTGGAGGGGATGGTCGTCGACGCAGCGCGCATGCGCGAGAACCTGGAGCTGACCTACGGCGCGCTGTTCTCCCAGCGGGTTCTGCTGGCGCTGGTGGCGGCGGGCAACACCCGTGACGACGCCTACCGGGTGGTGCAGCGAGTGGCCCAGCGGGCGCTGGACGAGCGCACGCCGATGCGCGAGCTGCTGGCCGGCGACGGCGCGGCGGCCGGGCTCGATCTCGACGCGATCTTCGACTACGCGCCATTCATCGCGCACGCCCGCGAGATCGTCGGTCGCCTGGACGAGATCGGCTGAGGCGCCGCCCCCGCGGCGCCTCCACGCGATCTGCGCCGGCCACGCGTGCGGTTTGAGGCAACACTCGATGATCAGATCTCCCAGCCGCCGTCATCGGCAGTGCGAGCGGCGGCAAGCGCGGCATCGAGCTGGCGCAGCGCCGCGGGAAGGCGGGTGGCGAGCTCGCGCCCGGCGTCGGTGAGGGCGACGCGGCGACTCGTGCGCTCGAACAGGCTGACGCCGAGCGCAGACTCGAGCGCCACGATCCGGCGGCTGAGCGTGGACGGCGTCACCCCGAGGCGGGCCGCTGCGCGGCCGAAGTGCAGCTCGTCGACGAGCACGCCGACCGAGCGCAGCTCCCGGAGCTCGATCACCCTCGGGACCGTACATCATTGCGTGAGACGCAACGCAAGCTGCCGTGGTGGTGGCTTGATCGGAGGCGAGGATCCGGATTAGCTACGCCTGGAGAGCTCAAGGAGGAAGAGGATGACCAGTATCGCCATCGTGGGATCCGGGGTCTCGGGTCTGCACCTCGGATTGTTCTTGGCGCAGCACGACGTCCCGGTGAGGATCTACAGCGACAAGACCGCGGAGCAGATCGCCTCCGGGCGTCTGCTCAACACCGTCGCGCATCATCACCACACGCTCGAGCGCGAGCGCGAGCTCGGCGTCCATCACTGGAACGCCGAGGAGTACGGCTACGTGTGCCACCAGCACGCCGTCCTCGGCACGCCCGAGCCGATGCGCTGGCGCGGCGACTTCGAGCACCCGTCCTCGATCATCGACTACCGCCTCTACCTGCCCCGGCTGCTCGAGGACTACCAGGAGCGCGGCGGCGACGTGGTGGTGGGCCCGATCGACCCCGAGCAGATCGAGCGCATCGGCGCCGACCACGATCTGGTGGTGGTGGCGGCCGGACGTGGAATGGGGGCGATGTTCGCCCCGCTGCCCGAGAAGTGCCCCTATGACAAGCCCCAGCGCCGGCTGTCGGCCGGGATCTACCACGGCGTTCGCTACTCAGAGCCCAAGGGCGTCGGCGTGCACATGTCATTGGGCCACGGCGAGCTGCTGGAGCTGCCCATCACCTCCCGTGACGGGTTCGCGACCGCGCTGCTGTTCGAGAACATCCCCGGAGGTGACCTCGAGGTCCTCGCCGACCTCGACTACGACGAGAACCCGCGCGGCCACGACGAGACCGTGCTGCGCAAGCTCGAAGCGCACTACCCCATGTGCTTCGAGCGCATCGAGCCCGCGGAATTCCGCCTGCAGGGACCGACCGACCTGCTCCAGGGGGCGCTCACGCCGGTGGTGCGCGAAGACTACGTCCGCCTGGACAGCGGCACGTTCGCGCTGGCGATGGGCGACGCTCACTGTGTGGTGGATCCGGTCAACGGCCAGGGCGCCAACTCGGCCTCCTACTCGGCCTGGGTGATCGGCCACGCCATCTTGGATGACCTCGCCTTTGACGAGCAGTTCTGCCGCCGGGTCGCGCGTGAGCGCCAGGCCTTCGTCCACGGCGTCTCGGACTGGACCAACATGATCCTCAACCCCGAACCCCACGTCGTCGGCCTGCTCATGGCCATGGCCCAGAACAAGGCCCTGAGCGACGCCTACACCCAGAATTTCAACCATCCCGACCGCCAATGGGATACGGTCGCGACACCTGAGCGCACCGCCGCGTTCATCGCCCGACACACCGCGGGGCCGCCCGCGGTGACCGCCTAGGCCCCGATCTCCTGGAGGTCCCCCACCCCGATGCACAAGCTCGTCGTCCTCTACCCGCCGCCGGCCGACAAGGAGAAGTTCCGCTCCTACTACCTCGAGAACCACTTGCCGCTGGCCGCCAAGCTCCCGGGGCTGCGTGCCTACCGCTATGCCTTCGACGTCGGGTCTCCCTCCGGCGACAGCCCGTACTGGTGCATCTTCGAGGCCGACTACGACGACGCAGCCGCCATGGGCGCGTCGATGCAGTCCGAGGAGGGCGCGAAGGTGGCCGCGGACGTGGCCAACTACGCCGACCAGCCCCCCGTGATGCTCCACTACCAGGTGACCGAGGGAAGCTGACCGGCTCGGGCGCTCGTCCCGGTCCGGCCCGCCCCCGGCCGGCGGCATCAGGTCGTCATAACCCCGCGCTAGGATCGGCCGGGTGACCGCCCTCGCCGACCTTCCCCTCCTTGCCTCGGGCAAGGTCCGGGAGATCTACGACCTGGGCGACGAGCTGCTGATCGTCGCCTCAGATCGGATCTCCACCTACGACGTCGTCCATCCCACTCCGATCCCGGACAAGGGCAGCGTGCTCACCGGCCTCTCGACCTTCTGGTTCGAGCGCACGGCCGGCATCGTCAGAAACCACGTCATCTCCGTCACCGACGGCGTGCCCGACGAGGCGCGCGGCCGCGGAATGGTGGTGCGCAAGCTCGAGATGCTCCCGGTGGAGTGCGTCGTGCGCGGCTACATCACCGGGTCGGGCTGGAAGGACTACCAGGCCACCGGAAAGGTCTCGGGCCACACGCTGCCCGAAGGCCTCCGGGAGTCCGACCGCCTCCCCGAGCCGCTGTTCACCCCTTCGACCAAGGCGGAGGTGGGCCACGACGAGGCGATCGACTTCGAGGGCGCGGTGGCGCTCATCGGTGACCGGGCGCTGGCCGAGCGCGTCCGCGACGTATCGATCGCGCTCTATGAGCACGGCGCCGAGCATGCCCGTGCCCACGGCATCATCCTCGCCGACACGAAGTTCGAGCTGGGCCTCGACCGCGACGGCGAGCTGACCATCGGCGATGAGATCTGCACGCCGGACTCGTCGCGCTTCTGGCCGGCCGACGACTACGAGCCAGGTCGGGGCCAGCCGAGCTTTGACAAGCAGTACGTCCGCGATTGGGCGTCCTCGACGGGGTGGGACCGCAACCCGCCCGCGCCGCCCATCCCCGACGATGTCGTCGCGCGCACCCGCGAGAAGTACGTCGAGGCCTACGAGCGGATCACCGGCGAGCCGTTCAGCGCCTGGGTCAAGCGCACGAAGGCCTAGTGGGCCCGCCGGAGACCGACTGATGCGCGCCCGGGTCCTGGTCAAGCCCAAGGCCGGCATCCTCGATCCCCAGGGCCAGGCGGTGGAGCGAGCGCTCCCCGCCCTCGGCTTCAGCGGGGTCCGCAACGTGCACGTCGGCCGCCTCATCGAGCTCGACGTCGAGGATCCGGCGCGTCTGCCCGAGATGTGTCAGCGGCTGCTGACCAACCCGCTGATCGAGGATTACGAGATCGTCGAGGCTGACGGCGCTGCGGCGGCCAATGGCGGGGCGGGGCCCACCCCGCCGACGCCGTGAAGTTCGGCGTCATCCGCTTCCCCGGCTCCTGCGACGAGGTCGACGCGCTGCTGGCCTGCCGACGGGTGGGGGAGGCGGTCATCCTGTGGCACGGCGACCGTGACCTGCAGGGGGTCGACGCCGTCGTCGTCCCCGGCGGCTTCTCCTACGGCGATTACCTGCGGGTGGGCGCGATCGCGCGCTTTGCCCCCGTGATGGAGGAGGTGGCGGAGTTCGCCGCCGCCGGCGGGCTCGTGCTGGGCATCTGCAACGGGTTCCAGGTGCTCTGCGAGGCCGGGCTGCTCCCGGGCGCGCTTCTGCCCAACCCGTCGCTGCGGTTCATCTTCCGCCAGGTCGAGCTCGAGGTGGTCACCACGGATTCGCCGTTCACCCGCGCCTGTGGTGCCGTTCCGCCCGGCGCGCGGCCCCGGCGACTGTCGATCCCGGTCAAGCACACGACGGGCCGCTACTACGCACCTGACGATCAGCTCGCCGCCATGGAGGCGGCCGGCCAGATCCTCCTGCGCTACGCGCCCGGCCACAACCCCAACGGCTCGCTGCACGACATCGCCGGCGTCTGCAACGAGCAGGGCAACGTGTTCGGGCTCATGCCCCACCCCGAGCACGCCGTGGATCCGCTCACCGGGCCCACCGGCGGGCTGCCCATCTTCGAGTCCATCCGCGCCCACGTCGCCGATGGCGCCGCGCTCGTCTAGCGCGGCGGCCCGCGCGTCATCTCCGTGAGCCCCAACGCCGCTCCCGCCACCTACCGCGAGCTCGGCCTCACCGACTCCGAGTACGAGCTCATCGTCTCCGGTCTCGGCCGCGAGCCGGCCATCACGGAGCTGGCGATGCTGTCGCTCATGTGGTCTGAGCACTGCGCCTACAAGCACTCCAAGAAGCTGCTGCGCCGGCTGCCCACCGAGGGGCCGGCGGTGCTCATGGGCCCCGGGGAGAACGCGGGCGTGGTCGACGTCGGCGGGGGGCTGGGGATCGCCTTCAAGGTCGAATCCCACAACCACCCGAGCGCTGTGGAGCCGTTCCAGGGCGCCGCCACGGGAGTCGGCGGGATCCTGCGCGACGTGTTCGCGGTGGGCGCACGCCCGATCGCGGTGCTGGACTCGCTGCGCTTCGGGGAGCCCGAGCACTCCGAGCGCTCGCGCTACCTGCTCGACCGCGCCGTCGGCGGCATCGGCCACTACGGCAACTCGATCGGGGTGCCCACGGTCGGCGGCGAGATCTACTTCGAGTCCTCCTACGAGCAGAACTGCCTGGTCAACGCGATGTGTCTCGGGCTCGCGCCGCACGAGCGGCTGATCCGCGCGGCGGCCGCCGGGCCGGGGAACGTGCTCGTGCTGCTGGGCGCCCTCACCGGCCGCGACGGGATCGGCGGCGCGTCGGTGCTGGCCTCGGCCGAGCTGGGCGAGGGCGATGAGGCCAAGCGCCCGTCGGTCCAGATCGGCGACCCCTTCGCGGAGAAGAAGCTGCTCGAGTGCTGCCTGGAGCTGCTGGACTCGGAGCTGCTCGTGTCACTACAGGACCTCGGGGCCGCCGGGCTGACCTCGTCCTCGTCGGAGATGGCCTCCAAGGGTGGCGTGGGGCTGGACATCGACTGTGCCCAGGTGCCCCTGCGCGAGGCCGACATGGAGCCGTTCGAGATCATGGTCTCCGAGTCCCAGGAGCGGATGCTGTGTGTGGTCGAGCCCCACCAGCTGCACGCCGTCATCGCGGTGTGCGAGCGCTGGGAGACCCTGGCCACCCCGATTGGAACGGTCACGGACTCCGGGCGGCTGCGCGTGCGCTCCGGCGATGAGGTCGTAGCCGATCTGCCCGTCGGGATCCTGGTCGATGACTGCCCGCTCTATGACCTCGAGCC
>JBAQGP010000429.1:0-2573 GCA_049287845.1 Solirubrobacteraceae bacterium
CCAGTGCCCGTGGTCAAGGTCATCCACGACGGGGTCGCCGATGCCCAGCGGGTCCTGCACAGCCTGGGACTGCGGACCGCGGTCCGCGCGGTCCCCGCGCCCAGCAGCACGCCGGGGACCGTCGTGGGACAGTCGCCGGCGGGTGGCCACAGCGCGCCGCGCGGCTCCACGGTGATCCTGAGCGTGGCCGAGGTGCCCCGCTGGCACAGCGTGACGACGTTCACCGGCCGCGACTCGGGGGCGTTCCGCATCACCGGCCGGCACTGGCGGGTCGTCTACGGGATGGGCTTCCACGGCACGTGCACGTGGATCCTGTTCTGCTCGGGCCCGTCGGCACGGGTCCTCGACGCGGGCACCGGACGCTACGTCGCCGGGTTCGGCCTCCAGAACGGCAGTGGCCAGGTCCAGAGCTTTGACAGCGGCGCGGGCTCCTACGAGGTCCGCGTGACCCCGGGCGGCGACGACGCCGGGTGGTCGCTGCAGGTCCAGGACCTCTACTAAGGGCCCGCGGCGCGACTTGACGCCGCCACGCCGCCCCGCCGAGAATGGGCCTGACCCCCACGCCTTCTGGGAGGGCGCCCATGACCTATGACTACGTGATCGCCGGTGCGGGCTCGGCCGGCTGTGTGCTCGCCGCACGTCTGACCGAGGACCCTGACGTGTCGGTGTGCCTGCTGGAGGCGGGCCCGCCCGACGCCGCCGACGAGCTGCACCTGCCGGCCGGCGTGCTCGCGGTCGCCACCAGCAAGTTCGACTGGTCGTTCATCTCCGATCCCGAGCCCGGCTTTGCCGGCCGGCAGCGCTATCTGCCGCGTGGCCGGACCCTGGGCGGGTCGTCATCGGTCAACGCCATGGTCTACATCCGCGGCAACCGCGCCGACTACGACGGCTGGGCGGCCATGGGGCACACGGGGTGGGGGTGGGACGACGTGCTCCCGTACTTCAAGCGCGCCGAGGACAACGAGCGGGGCCCCAGCGAGCTGCACGGCGCCGGGGGGCCGCTGGGGGTGAGCGACAACCGCAGCCGCTACCGCACCTGCGAGGCGTTCATCGAGGCCGCCATCCAGGCGGGGCTGCCCGCCAACGACGACTTCAACGGGATGCAGCAGGACGGGGTCGGCTGGTATCAGGTGACCCAACGCGGCGGCATGCGCTGCTCGGCCGCGGTCGGTTACCTGCACCCGGTGCTGGGACGCGAGAACCTCACGCTCATCACCGGCGCTCACGTCAACCGCGTGGTGCTCGACGGCCACCGGGCCACCGGCGTGGAGATCGACCGCGACGGGGACATCTCGGAGATCTCGGCCGAGCGTGAGGTGATCCTGTCGGCCGGCGCCTACCAGAGCCCACAGATCCTGTTGCTGTCGGGCATCGGGCCGGCGGAGGATCTCGCCATGGTCAACCTTCCGTGCGCGCACGAGCTGCCCGTGGGCCAGGGCCTCCAGGACCACCCGTCGACGTGGATCACCTACACCACTGACGAGGCGTCGCTGCTCAGTGCCGAGAGCGCGGAGAACCTGGGGCTGCTCACCTCTGAGGGACGGGGCCCGCTGACCTCCAACTTCGCCGAGTCTGGAGGGTTCTTTGCCACCGACGACTCGCTGGAGGCTCCCGACATCCAGCTGCACCACATCCCGATCCTGTTCCCCGAGGCGGGAGCGGGCGAGATCCTGGTCGACGGCTGGGCTCTGTCGGCCTGCCTGCTGCGCCCCACCAGCACGGGATTCGTCAAGCTCCGCTCCCGCGTGCCCACCGCCAAGCCGCGGATCCTGCACAACTATCTGGCCACCGATGAGGACCGGGTGGCGCTGATCAAGGGCGTGCGCCGGGCGGTCGAGATCGCCGAGCAACCGGCCCTGAAGGCCGTCAGCACCGGCACTCGCGCCGCTCCGGCGGGCGCCGATGACGCCGGCATCCTCGCCCACATCGAGCGCAACTCGACGACCATCTACCACCCCGTCGGGACCTGCGCGATGGGGCGCGTCGTCGACGATGAGCTCCGCGTGCTGGGCATGAAATCGCTGCGGGTCGTCGATGCGTCGGTGATGCCGACCCTCGTGCGGGGCAACACCAACGCGCCGACGATCATGATCGCCGAGCGCGCCGCCGACCTCATCCGCGGCATCGAGCCGGCTCGGGCGGACCCGGAGGCGGCCTCGGCGACCGCGTAAGCGCATGGGGAACCGGCTCCGCACGCCCCGGTGGAGCCGGTTCCGTCCCGGGTCACCCTCCTCGTGCCGACCAGCCCCCGGCAGATAGCCCGGTCCCGACGATGAGGGAAACCCGGGACGACCAGTGTGAGCCATCCCCCTGAGCAATACACCGGTGTCCGAACCGCTGATCGGCAACCTACGGTGCGCGGGGTCCGCTGCAAAGCGGGAAAACCCTAGGAGCAAAAACCCCAGGGCGAGGCGGCTCTCATGCCACCGGCTCGTCCTCGCGGCGCAGTGCGCCCGCCAGGCCGCCCCGGGAGCGGATGCCCAGCTTGCGATATGCCCGCGTGAGGTTGGCCTCGACGCCCTTGACGGTGAGGAACGCGCGCTCGGCCACCTCCTGGTTGCTCAGGCCCGACG
>JBAQGP010000430.1:0-2326 GCA_049287845.1 Solirubrobacteraceae bacterium
CTGCCGCCCCCGGGCAGCGGCACCGGTGGCGGCGCGGCGAGAGCCGCCTCCGGCGCCTGTGCATGCAGCGGCTGCGCCGACGCGGCCGCGTGGCCCTGTTGTGCCGCCTGGCCGGGCTGGGCTTGGGCGGCCTCGTGGGGGTCGGTGATGGCCAGCAGCACCCGTTCGGCGGTGACGTCGCGGACCACCAGCCTCAGGTCATCGCCGGCCTGGACGTTCTCGGGCAGCTCGGCGTCCAGCAGATACCCGGCGATGCTCAGCGAGCCCTTCTGGCCCGGCGGCGCCTGGACGACCCGCGCCATCACGGCGCGGCCGGGCACGATCTTGATGTCGGGGCCGACGAGAACACGCAGCGCCTGGGGGTTGACGGCCAAAGGTGCGGACATGGGCTCAAGAACTATGCAGCACCTGTCGATCAACTCCGAACGATGGATCCCGGTCTCTACATTGCCGCCTCGGGGATGCTCGCTGAGCAGGTCCGCCAGAGCCAGCTCTCCAATGACCTCTCCAACGCCTCGACCCCGGGCTACAAGCCCGATCAGGCCGAGCAGCAGAGCTTCGGCGCGCTGCTGCTGTCCAACACGTCCAGCGGGCAGCGCATCGGCACGATCAACACCGGCGTGCGCATCGACAAGGTCGTCACCGACACCAGCCCGGCCACGCTCAACCACACCGGCCAGCCGCTGGACTTCGGGATCGCCGGCAATGGCTACTTCGCCGTCCGCACCACCTCGGGCCCCCGCTACACGCGCGACGGCCAGTTCGCGTCCAATGACAAGAGCCAGCTCGTCGACCAGCAGGGCAACCTCGTGCTCGGCCAGAACGGCCAGCCCGTCACGGTGAGCAACAAGGGCACCATCGCGGGCAGCGCCCTCGGCGTCTTCAACGTGCCCAACGTCGCCAAGCAGGGCACCAACTACTTCTCCGGAGCCTCCACCGGCCGCGCCAACGGCGTCGTGCACCAGGGTGAGCTCGAGGCCTCCGGCGTCGACCCCGTTCAGACCATGACCGACATGATCGCGTCGCTGCGGGCCTACCAGGCCGGCCAGAGCGCGATCCAGTCGATCAACCAGACGATGCAGGAAGACGCGCAGAGCGTCGGATCACTCGGAGGCGGATGATGTTGCAGAGTTTGTACGCGGCGTCCTCGGGGATGGAGGCGCAGCAGAATCAGTTCAACGCGATCGCCAACGACATGGCGAACATCGATACCCCGGGCTATCAGGCGACCCGGATGGGCTTCGAGGATCTTCTCTACACGAGCGGCGGCGGCTCCAGCGGCAGCCCCGCCATCGCCACCGGCGCCGGTGCAGAGTCGACGATCGTCGGTCGCAGCGACAGCCAGGGCGCGATCCAGAACACGGGTCGCTCGCTCGACGTCGCCATCCAGGGCCCCGGCTATCTCCAGGTGCGACGCGACGACGGCTCGATCGGCCTGACCCGCAACGGCGCGCTCGAGGTCGACGCCCAGGGTGAGATCACCAACCAGGAGGGCAATCCCCTGGTGCCGTCGCTCAGGCTTCCCAAGGGCACCGATCCCAACAACCTCAAGATCGAGTCCAACGGCCAGGTCATCGACGGCACGCGGACGCTGGGCAAGATCTCGCTCGTCACCGTCCCGGCCCCGGACCAGCTGCAGGCTGACGGCGGCAGCATGTTCAGCGTCACCGCCGGCAGCGGCCCGCCGCGCCCGGCCGCCGGGTCCTCGCTCCAGCAGGGGGCGCTGGAGGGCTCCAACGTCGACATCGCCCAGGACATGAGCGCGATGATCAGCGCCCAGCGCAGCTACGAGATGGCGAGCAAGGCGGTCCAGTACCAGGACCAGATGCTCCAGATCGCCAACCAGATCAAGCAGTAGCCATGAGTGCCATCTCCGCCACCACCGCGCTGCCCCCGACCAGCACCTCGATGCCCGCCGGCACGCTGCCGCTGATGGACCCGGCCACCGAGCCGGCCGCCATCCGCAACGGCGACCAGAAGGCCAAGAACGCCTACCAGACCGGCCTGGCCTTCGAGAACGTACTCGTCAACGAGCTGGCTCAGCAGCTGTCGGCCACGGTCCCCGGCCTCGACGGTTCCGATGACGGTCTGGGTCAGACCAGCAGCGACTCCTCAGGCGCCGGGAGCACCGGCGGCGTGGGCGGCGGCGGAGGCCTCGGCGCGTACTCGTCGCTGCTGCCCCAGACGCTGACCTCGAGCATCATGTCCGGTGGTGGGACGGGGATCGCAATGCAGATCGCCAAGTCAATCGATCCCGCGCTGGGAGTGCCCAAGAAATGAGCGTCATCATGCCCGCCGCCGAGCAGTTCGACGCGGTCCTCACCAC
>JBAQGP010000431.1:0-11992 GCA_049287845.1 Solirubrobacteraceae bacterium
GTTTGGCCAACTCCGTGAGCGTGTCGAGGTCTGAGCGGGTCAGCTCCCGCGCGCCGGCGTTGATGCCGCGCACGGCCCCGCCCGACCCCAGCGCGCCGGAGAAGACCTTGAACTCGCTGCCCGCGACGGCGCGGTCGAGGTCCTTCAGCTCCAGCCCGAAGCGGGTGTCAGGACGGTCTGAGCCGAAGCGGCTCACCGCCTCGGCGTGGGTCATCCGTGGCCACGGCGGCGGGGGGACGTCGAACCCGGCCTGTGCGAACACGGTGCCGATCGCGGCTTCGGCTGCCTCCAGGACGTCCTCCTCCTCCACGAAGGCCATCTCGACGTCGAGCTGGGTGAACTCGGGGAGGCGGTCGGCGCGCGCGTCCTCGTCTCGGAAGCACCGGACGATCTGGTAGTAGCGCTCAAAGCCGCCGATCATGAGCAGCTGCTTGAAGAGCTGCGGCGACTGCGGCAGGGCGTAGAACGACCCCGCGGCGATGCGAGCCGGGACGAGGAAGTCGCGCGCGCCCTCGGGCGTGGAGCGGGTGAGGAAGGGCGTCTCGATCTCCAGGAAGTCCCGTTCGTCCAGGACATCGCGCATCGTCTTGACCACGCGGTGGCGCAGGGCGAGCGCGTCCTGCATCGGCGCGCGCCGCAGGTCCAGCGTGCGGTGGCGCAGCCGCAGATTCTCATCGACTGCGCCGTCCTCATCGACCGGGAACGGTGGCGTCTCGGCGTCGGCGAGGATCTCCAGATCCGTGACCGCGAGCTCGATCTCGCCGGTGGCGAGGTTGGGATTGACGTTCTCGGGGGCGCGCCTGTGGACCGTGCCGGCGGCCGTGACGACGTCCTCGGAGCGCAGCTTGTGCGCCTCGGCGTGAGCCGCGCTCGCGGTGGCCGGGTTGAAGACGAGCTGCACGATCCCCGAGCGCTCGCGCAGGTCGATGAAGATGAGGCCGCCGTGGTCACGGCGGCGGTGCACCCAGCCCGAGACGCGGGCCGTGCTGCCCGCGCCCGCGGCGTCGAGCTCTCCGACCCAGGCGTCGCGAAACGTGTTGGCGCGGGGCGGGTGGTTCACGCGATGCGGCTCCCGCGCAGGATCGCGGGGATGACCGCTTCCGGGGAGAGCTCGGTCTGGTCTCCCGCTTCCATGTCCTTGAGACTGATCTGCATGGGGTCGCCGATGATCGCAACGTAGCGCGCTCCGAGGCGGTCCGCGTGCTTGAGCTGGCCCTTGAGCCCACGTCCGGCCAGCTCCATCTGGGCCCCCAGCCCGGCCCGGCGCGCGTCGTTGGCCAGCCTGAAGCCGATCTGGTGCGCGGACGTCGATTCGCGGTCTGCGATCGCGACGAACAGGTCCACGAGGTCCGGGGCGATGGGCTGCTCGCCGGCGGCCAACAGCATCCGCTCCACGCCGGCGGCCCACCCGATTCCGGGGGTCGGGGACCCACCGAGCTGCTCGATCAGCCCGTCATAGCGTCCGCCGCCGCCGACGCCCGACTGGGCGCCGAGGGCGTCGGAGGTGACCTCGAACACGGTACGGGCGTAGTAGTCCAGGCCGCGCACCAGCGTCGGATCGAGCTCGTAGGTGAGGCCCGCCTCATCGAGCAGCTCCTTGACGCGTTCGAAGTGCTCGGCATCCTCGGGAGCGAGCTGGTCCAGCAGGAGTGGCGCGTCACGCATGGTCTCCTGGGTGCGGCGATCGCCGGCGTCAAAGGCCCGCATCGGGTTGAGATCGATGCGCGCCACCACCTCCGGGGACAATCCATCCTCGTGCGCGCGCAGGAAGGCGGTGAGCTCCTCGCGGTACCCCCTGCGCGTCTCGGCGGTGCCCAGACTCGACAGACGCAGCCGCGTGTGCCTGACACCCACCGCCCGGAAGAGGTCGGACAGGAGCACGATGAGCTCGGCGTCGGTTTCCGGACCCGGGGCGCCGATCGCCTCGGCGCCCACCTGCCAGAACTGGCGGTAGCGGCCCTTCTGGGGGGCCTCGGCGCGGAAGAAGGTCGACAGGTACCACAGCTTCACCGGCTGGGGCTGCTTGTGCATCCCATGTTCGAGGTAGGCGCGGGCCACCGGGGCGGTGCCCTCAGGCCGCAGCGTCATCGAGCGCCCGCCGCCGTCGTCGAAGCTGTACATCTCCTTCTGGACGATGTCGGTGGCCTGCCCCACCCCGCGCGCGAACAACTCCGTGGCCTCGAAGGTGGGGGTCTCGATGCGGCCGTAGCCGGCGGCGCCGAGGATGCGCCGGGCGTGCTCCTCCAGCACGGCGCGTCGCGCCGCGTCGGCGGGGAGCACATCGAAGGTGCCTCTGGGGGCCTGAAGCGAGCTCATCTGGCGCGCTGAGGAGGCTAGTTCTGGTGCGCGAGCTCGCGCAGGAACGGATTGCTGTCGCGCTCGACGCCCAATGAGGTGAGGCCCATGTGGCCCGGATAGACGGTCGTCTCCGCCGGATAGGCCTTCATGAGCGAGTCGATGGACTGCAGAAGCGTCGCCCAATCGCCGCCGGGGAGGTCCACCCGGCCGACCGAGCCCTGGAAGAGGACGTCGCCGGAGAAGAGCGCGGTGTGATCGGTGACGGCGTAGGCGACGTGACCGGGACTGTGGCCAGGCACGAATGAGACCTCGAACTCCAGCCCGGCCAGCTGTAGGGTCTCGCCGCCCTTGACCGTCTCGTCGGCGTCGTAGTTCTCAAACGGCCCGAAGCCGGGCAGGCGCATGTGCCCGTTGATGTCGGCCAGGATGTGGGCCTCGAGCTCGGGGCAGTAGACCGGGGCGCCGGTGGCTCGGGCGACCGGTGCGACCGCGCCCACATGGTCGAAGTGCGTGTGGGTGAGCAGGATCGCCTCGACCGTCGTGATGTGCAGCGCCTCGAGCGCGTCGATCAGCCGTCCGGCTTCGTCGCCGGGGTCGATCATCACCGCCCGGTCAGCGTCCGCAAGCCGGACGATGTAGGCGTTCTCCTGCACCGGCCCGACAGTGAACATGCGCGCGTCGATCACTGCTTCTGCAGCAGCTTTCGCTGGTAGCGCCGGTACATGTAGCCGTCGAGGTAGTACCCCGACGGGATGTAGAGCAGCATGGCCAGGACCGCGAAGACCAGCGCCGGCACCACCTTGAACTTGTTGGTGACCAGCAGGAAGATGAAGATGAAGGCCGTGGCCAACAGCGCCTTCTTGATGGCGGCGTTCCACGTCGGCGGCTTGGGCGTGCGGGTCTGCGCGCGCTTGGCCCGGTCCTGCTTCTTGCGCTCCTCCGGTGTCGGCGGGCGCCCCGTGCGACCGCGCACCTCGACCGTCCCGGCCGCGTTGCCGCGATGCTTGGTCCGGCGCTTGCGCTTGGTCTGTGCCATCTCTGCTGAAGAGCTTACGCGGTGTGGGCGCGCCGGTGAAGGGATTCCTCGATGGTGGCGTACCCACGGAGCGGGATGTCCGCGGGGAAATCGCGCAGCGCGGCCTGCGGCGCCAAGCCGACCAGCTCCGCTCCGGCCACCGGCGCGTGGCGAGCGACGGCCTCGACCACGGCGTGCAGCGGCGTGGCGCGGTGATCCTCGACGTTGGTCGAGACCTGGGCCAGATGGGTCGCCGCAAGCCACAGGCCAATGGCGCGGAGCCCTGTCAGGCCCTCGTCTCCCCCTTCTCTGATGTGGGCGGCAATGGCTTTGGCTTGTCCCACCGTGGCCGGCGGCTTGAGCTCCACGTTGAAGGCGACGAGCGGCGGCCGGGCGGTGACGAGAACCGCCCCGGCGGTGGGATGTAGACGGGCCGGGCCGAAATCGGGCGCGAGCTCGCCCGCGTCGACCCGGCGCTGGAGCGCGGCGGGGCCGCCTTTTCTGAGCTCGGCACGCGTGCGGCCGTTGGCCAGGATGCCGTAGAGGAAGACGGGCAGGTGCAGCTCGACGGCCAGCATGTCGGCCAGTACGAGGGCCTCGGCGCAGGCGGCCCCCCGATCTGTGTCGGAGAGGTAGATGATCGGGGCGACGTCGACGGCGCCCACGCGCGGGTGCGCGCCCTCGTGCGCGTCGATGCGGATGGCCTCGACGGCCTCCCGGGCCCCGTTGACCACCGCCTGCGCCAGCTCGCCCGGCTCTCCCGCCAGGGTGTAGGCGCTGCGGTGGTGGTCGCCGTCGGAGTGGACGTCGAGCAGGCCTGGGCCGAAGGCGTTGGCGATGCGGTCGATCGTGGCCGTGTCGCGTCCCTCCGAGACGTTGGGGTACGCCAGCAGGGTGGGCGCGGTCACGGCGCCGGATCATAGGCGCGGGTGCTTGACGGCCGCACCTCCCCAGGTGCGCGAAATTTCCAGCATGTTTAGAAAGATCGCGCACGCGGCGCCGTCGCGAAGCGAGCCGCCCATGGCTCCAGCGGGATCCGCGCCGCGTTGATGACGTAGGCCAGGGTGCGATACCAGCCGGCCGTGACGATGAGCTCGAGCAGCTGCTGGTCGCTGTAGTGGGGCGCGAGCTGTGACCACAGCCCATCGGACACCGTGTCGGAGTCATACAGCTCGTCGGCCAGACCGATCAGGAGCGCGTCGCGGTCTGACCAGCACGGGTCCTCGGCTACGGCCGGGCCGGCCGCAGTGGCGGCGACCTGCTCGGCGGTGAGGCCGACGGACGCTCCGAACGCGGCCGCGTGCACGCCCCACTCGTACTCCGCGCCCGCTCGCGCGCACGTGCGAAGCAGGACGATCTCCCGGTCGCGCGGCGGCACCTCGCCGTGATTGAGGATTCCTGACCCCAGCGGGCGCATCCGGGACATGAGCTCCGGATGGACGGCCAGCGTCCGGAACAGTCCCAGTGGCTCAACGGCCGCGCCCGGCGGCATCCAGCGCGTGAGCATGTCCGCCACCTGCGGCTCGTAGGGCGGCTTGATCGGCGCGATCCGCGAGGGCATGGTGGCCCTTCCTGTGTCGGTGTCCGTCGCGTTCATCGTGTAGGTTCCCTTCAGCTTCGAAAATCAGAGCAGACGTGTGGGCACCGATGGTAGCTTCGAAATCCAAAGCACGCAAGGTCACGCCGGCGCCGGGCCGGCCGGTCCGAGGATCGACGACCGGGCGTCCGATCATGGCCCTGCTCGACCTGCTGGGCCGGCGCTGGACACTGCGCGTTCTCTGGGAGCTGCGCACCGGTGAGAGCCTCACCTTCCGCGAGCTCCAGGCCCGCTGCGCCGAGGTGTCCTCCAGCGTGCTCAACGACCGCCTGCGCGAGCTGCGTGAGGCCGGCATCGTCACGGCGCAACGCGGCCGCGGCTACTCCCTCACCCCCGAGGGTCTGCGCCTGATCGAGGACCTCGCGCCCCTGGACGGCTGGGCCACGCGCTGGGCGCGGCGCAGCGCCCGCGCGTAGGTCACCTCCACCGGGCGCCGATACACTCAGCGCCCTCCCCGCCGGAGTAGCTCAGTCGGTTAGAGCAGCGGAATCATAATCCGCGTGTCGGGGGTTCGAGTCCCTCCTCCGGCATCGCGTGGTTCGCAGGAACTTGCCGGTTTTCCAGGGCTTTGCCGGAACGGCGGCTCATCCGGTTCAGCTGTGGTCCGGCTGGTAGGAGAGGGCGACGACGCCGCTCGGCAGTGGGGTTGCGGCGATGAGCTTCAGCGGGGGTGTCTGCCGGTTGCCAGGACCGGCCGCTCGCCCGGTGAGTAGTAGTGGGTGAACCGCGAATCGGATTTCGTCGAGGAGGTGGTGCTCGAGCAGGGTTTGGCTGAGGCGCCCGTGCCCGTACATGATGAGGTCACGGCCGTCCTGTCGCTTGAGCTCGTTCACGGCGGCCACGGGGTCGTCGGGGATGATCGTGGAGTTGTTCCAGTCCGCCCTGTGCAGGGTGGAGGAGAACACGTACTTGCGGATCGCGTTGATCGCGTCGGCGTACGGGCTGTCGGTGGGCAGGGCCGCGGTGAAGTACTCGTAGGTGCCTCGTCCCATCAGCATCCCGTCGCTGGCTTGCAGCTGTTCGAGGGCTGCCTGTTGGGCGTTCTCGTTGAAGTAACCCATCGCCCAGGCGCGCGGGTCCTCGGTGACGCCGTCGAGCGAGACGAAGGTCGACTCGGTGATCTTGCGCATCGGTGGCTCCAATTTGTTCTTGTTGGATCTCAGCTGCTTGTGAGACGAGCGGGACATGCCGTGGGGGACAGCTCGATCAGCAAGTCGATGGTGTTCTCAGTCTCTGGCTCGCCGTCCAGCCGCCGCGATGGTCAGAGCCGCCAACTGCCTCGCGGCACGAGCCGACTCAACCCGGCGGGCACCTGCTGATCGTCGGTCACGCGCCGCCCCCTGACGCGCTCGTGCCTGCCACCGACCGTCGCCGCAAGGCGATGTTCGTCGCAGAACAGCTGCTGGCCGGCCTGCCCCATGACTTCGAGGCGCTCGTGGTCGAGCAGCGACCGCGGACGGTGACACGCGACGCCAAGACGTTCGTCGTTCACGACTCCACACTGCTCGCCCACCATCGGGCCTAGAAGCGGTTATTCCAGTCGTTCGCCGATTACGGTGGGGCTGGCGTGGATGCACACGAGCCTCGAGGGGCCGGCACCGTCGGTGGTGAACTTGTGCGCAGTGTTCGCCGGGACGATCACGACGTCGCCGGGGCCGGCCACATGAGTCTCGTTTCCGGCCTGGAAGTTGACGGTTCCGTCGATGACGAGCCAGGTCTCGTCGTAGGGGTGGCGGTGGAGCCTGGGTCCTTGCCCTGGGGCGCTGCAGTCGAGGATCAGCGAGATGGTGGCTCCGTGCTCGGCGCCTTCGATCGTCTGCGTCTCCTCGGGGTTTGTCTTGATCACGGCCATCTTTGCTCCTGGTTCATGGATCGGCTGCCGGAATCCCGGAGGGAGGAACTGCCCGGGGGTCGGATATGGATCGAAGACCTGGCGCGAACCGTTGGGTTTAGGAGTGGGACGGGTTTTTGCTGCAGAAAGCGAGCCTCCCACTGGACGTGAGTTCACCAGGCGAGCGTGCCGACCGGCCCCTTGAATGGTCCCACGAGGTCAGACGTGATCCACCCGCCGTAGAAGTCGCCGTGCTGGGCCTGCACGCGTTCGTCATCCAGCCAGGCGGCGTCCACCCGCCCGGGGTAGAAGGCGAAGTGATCACGCAGCGCCTCGTACCCTGATGAGGGATCGCGGTAGGCCCAGGCGATTGCCTCAAATCGCCGGCCGTGAACAGCCGCATCCAGGTACCGCGCTGCGCCCTTGAATTCGCACCACGTCGTGCGCGCGTCGCGCTCGGCCATGAGTTCGGCATGCACGTCGGCCGGCGGGATGTAGATCGTCGGTGGGTGGCTGGTCTCAAGCACGCGCAGCGCGCGGGTCGAGTCGGCGAGCACCTCACCGGCTAGCTCGACCCGGGCGCGACGCTCGCACGGCACGACGGCCGGCGGGCGGGGGTAGTCCCAGACCCGCTCCATCGTCAGTTCGGGCCGTCCAGCGTCGCGCCGGTAACGAGCACCCTCGCCGTCATGTCACAGTGCGGTGGGCGACGGTGTCGGCGCGAGCGAGGCGGCCAGTCGCTCGGCCTTCTGCTCCTCGAAGCCGCCCACCTCGCTGGCGCGTATCCGGCCGGCTCGACGATCAGCACAGCGAGCGCGGGCGGCAGGGTCCGCAATCCGCCGTGTCATGCCACCGTCAATGAACCACCGCGCCCGGCCGTGCACGGATGACAGCACCGGCAGCTCCTAGTCCTTGCCGTCGAGAGCGCGTCCCGACAGTGGGTTGAGTCGTTGCGGCTGAGAGGTGGTGAGCGAGCGCCTGAGACCGGCGAGAGCGCGATCCCCGACACGGTTGAACGCGAGCGCCAGGACCGGATCGGCGATTCTGAGCAGGCCTTTCAAAGCGAGGTCGGCGTCGTAGGTGACGCGCGTACCCTCCGCGATCTTCTCGAACGTAATCCTGTCCCGCGAGACGACCGTGGAACTCTCCCCACGGAAGGCGACGGCATGCGGGGGGTCGTAATCGACGATCCGATAGGTGAGCTCGTTCTTGCGGCCGAGGAACTCGGCAACCAACCGGAACTCGGTTCCCTCGCCGACCTCCGCGCCGTTGACACGCTTCGCCTCCACCACGCCCGGATCCCACTCCTCGGCTGTCGAGAAGTCGCTCAAGTACGCGAACACGTCGTGGAGGAGACGCGGCGTTTCCACGCTTGCGTTGTAATGAGCCATCGGATTCTCCTTATCGGTTTGCGCGTGCAGCGACCAGGGGTCAGGGGTCCTGCCAGCCGCTGAGGCGCTCGCATTCGGCCCAGAGCCGCTCGCGCTCCTGTGGCGTCTCCCGCGTGTGCGGCAGAAGGTGCGTCGGGCGCGGTCGGCGGTCGTGCCAGAAGCGGCCCGAGCTGTGGCTCGGCTCGACCGCGGCTCCGAGCCATACGATCGTGTCGGCGCCCTGCGCGGGCGTTCTGAGCAGCGGCCGCGTCGACTTGTAGAAGCGAGGCAGCGACGACCGCACGCCCGGGGTGTCCACCCAGCCCGGGTGCATCGAGTGGACCACGACCCCGGTGTCGGCTAGCCGCTGCGCCCAGATCTCGGTGAGGATCACCTGTGCGCGCTTCGTGCGCGCGTACGCCTTCGGGCCGTCGAACCGCTCGTGCTCGCTCTGGAGGTCGTCGACCGTGATCCGCTGCGTGTACATGCCGCCAGAGGAGACGTTGATGACCCGTGCGGGTGCGCTTTCCTTGAGCACCGGGATCAGCAGATTCGTCAACAGAAACGGGCCGACCACGTTCGTCGCGAGCGTGAGCTCGATCCCGTCGGCCGAGAGTGCGCGTTGCTGCGTCATGACCCCAGCGTTGTTGACCAGGACGTGGACAGGCTCCTCCGCGGCAAGGCGCGTGGCACATGCTCGCACCGACTCGAGGCTGCCGAGGTCACAGACGCTGATCCGGACATCGCTCTCCCCGGTCCGCTCGGTGAGCGCCGCGCGCGCTTGGGCACCGCGCTCCTCGCTACGCACGAGCAGCCGTACGCTCGCCCCGACGCGCAGGAACCCTTCGGCTGCCGCGAGGCCGATCCCCGAGGTCGCGCCGGAGAGGACGACAACCTTGCCGTCGAGGCGCTGGAGGTCGCCTGCGTGCCATGTGCGGCTGCGGATCCGGTAGCCAACGTTGGTGTAGCCGCCGACGACCGTGCGGTCGAGGACCGTGTCAAGGAGAGAATCGATCATTTCACCCAAGTGCTTGTACAAAAGCTGTCTAACAATCGTACAGGTTCTTACAAGACCTTGTCAAGAGTCTGTCCAGAGTCGTACACTCGTCGCATGAGCGCTCATGAAGCCGATCGCGGGCCCGTGCGGATCGGAGAGCTGAGCCGCCGCGTCGGCGTGACGCCGGAGGTCCTGCGCGCGTGGGAGCGCCGGTACGGGATCCTTTCGCCGACTCGCACCGACGGCGGATTCCGCCTCTACGGCGAGGACGACGAACGGCGGATCCGTCGCATGCTCCAACACCTCGAGCAAGGCCTATCGGCAGCCGAGGCGGCTCGGCTCGCACGACCTGACCCGCCGGCGCCACGTGAACCCACCGCCGGGACAGATGACGGGAGCGGGACACCAACGGCAGCTGCACTCGGCCGGCAGCTGCGCCGCACGCTCGACGTATTCGACGACATCGGCGCGCATTCCGTGCTCGACCGGCTCCTGGGTTCCTACCCCCTCGACAGCGTCCTGGGGGACGCGGTCCTTCCCTACCTCCACGAGCTCGGCGATCGTTGGGCGCACGCTGAGGCGTCGGTCGCGCAGGAGCACTTCGCCAGCGCGCTGCTGCGCGGCCGTCTGCTCGCTCTTGCGCGCGGCTGGGGGCGCGGTCGCGGTCCCCACGCGCTACTCGCCTGCGTTCCCGGAGATCAACACGACCTCGGGTTGATCTGCTTCGGGCTCGCGCTCCGCGCTCACGGGTGGCGGATCACCTACCTCGGAGCGGATACTCCGCTGCTCACGCTGAGGGAGACCGCGGATCTGCTGCAGCCTGCGCTCGTCGTCGTCAGCGCCGCGCTTCCCGAGCTGGCTCAAAGCGCTCTCGGCGGCCTGCGCGAGCTCGCCTGCGTCGCCCCCCTCGGGCTCGCCGGTGACGGAACCGATCCGAGCCTCGCCGAGACCGTCGGTGCTCGATGGCTCAACGAAGACCCTGTCGCAGCCGCGGCGAGCATCGCCGCGCCGAGGGATGATGCCGGACCCGGGCGCTGGGGCCCGCGGCCAGCAACCCCCAGGCGGCGCGGGCCCCAGCTCGCTCGTGCTGATGGGGACGCATGAGCACGGCGACGCATCCGTGCCCAGTCAGGATTAGTGCGGGAAGCTAGGCATTGCGTAAGACCCCCGAATGCCAGCGAGTCTCGCCGGCCATGGCTCAGCCGTTGTGGTTGACGACCTCGACGTTGTGGCCATCCGGGTCGAGCACGAAGGCGCCGTAGTAACCAGGGTGGTACACGGCGCGCTCGCCGGGGGCGCCGTGGTCCTCGTAGCCCGCGGCGAGCGCGGCGGCGTGAAAGGCGCGCACCGTGGCGTCCGCGTCAGCGCCGAAGGCGAGGTGGACGTGCTCGGTGAGCGGGCGCTCGTCGCGCACCAGCGAGAAGGAGAAATCGGGGCCGGAGAACTGCACGCGCTCCGGCGCGTCGTGCGTCAGGCGGAGGCCGGCGTGCGGCGCGATGGTCGTGTAGAAGCGCCGCGACGCCTGCGGGTCGCAGACGCGGAGCCACAGGTGGTCGATGCGGCCGTCAGGCACGGGGCGCTCGCGGTCACCGTGGACCGCCTCGACACTGTTGCCGTCCGGGTCGAGCAAAAAGCCGCCGTAGTAGTCGGGGCCGTAGACCGGACGAGGCCCGGGCGCGCCGTCGTCGGCGTGACCGGCGTCGATTCCCGCCTGCCAGAAGGCGCCCACGGCCGCCCGGTCGGGCGCGCGAAAGCCGACGTGCAGGCCGCGCGTCACAGGATGCTCGCGGTCGGTCGGGCCGATGGCCCAGTCCTCCCACTCGACCAGCCCGGCATCCGCGTTGCTCGCCTCGACCCCGAGCACCGAGAGCACGGTGCGATAGAAGCGCTCAGACGCGGCGAGGTCAGACACGGCGATCCCCACGTGGTCGAACCTCGGCCCGAGGCTACCGTGCGTGGACCCGAGCCTTCTGCGCGCGCGGGCCGGGCGGGTGAAGTCGAGGCGCAGCGCAGATGCGGGCGCCGGTCGATTCCAGAGTCCTCCCGACGCTTCGTGCCAGGCTCCGTCAGCCCTCCTGCATCAGGAACAGCCCGAGCGTGAGCATCGGGTCAGCCCCGCCTCTGCGTTACGCATCCGCCGCAGGGCCGCCGCGTAATCGGTGGTGCTGTGGTCGACGGTGGCGCCGGGATGCTGGGCGCGCAGCGACAGCAGCTGGGGCGCGGCGGCGGACCTGGTGAGCACCCGCACGATCGGATAGCGAAAGATCCCCACGCCGCGCCTGCCATCGGGCAACGAGTCCCCGCGGTCCACCGACTGCAGCGGCTGGTAGTTGCTCGGCGAGATCCAGTAGCTGAAGCGACCGCCGACGAAGGTGAGCTCGATCGCGGGCTTGCCGCCGAGCACGGCGTCGGGGTTGATCGTCACGTGCGTTTGCCTGAGCAGGTACTGAATCTCCGACAGCGCCGAGTTCCACTGGGGTTCATCGGTGACCTGACCCGGCGCGACCCCCGGCGCCAGGTACACGGTCTTGGTCCTCGGGTCATACAGGTCCAGCCGGCCGTTGACGAACGCCTGCTCCCACTGCACCTTGCCGTTCCAGCTCCTGATGAGCCGCATGTTGTACGGAGGGCTGGTGCTCAGCCACTCATGATCCTCAGTAGCGAACCTGGCACCGTCGCGCGCCGTGACCGCCCCGACGGTCTCCTCTTCGTAGATCGCATGCGGCGGCCAGACGAGGGCGTCATGGACGTGCCTGAGTATCGTCCGCGCCTGCGCCGGCGACACCGCCGAGCCGTTCCCGGTCGAGGCGAGGTTGGCCACCACGAACACGGCCGCCGCGACCGCACCGGCGAGCACCACCGCGCGCAACGCCGAGCGGCGCCG
>JBAQGP010000432.1:0-2805 GCA_049287845.1 Solirubrobacteraceae bacterium
GACCTGGACACGGCTGCCCACAGGGAGTGCCCGCGCGATGATCGCCAGGCGCTCCGCCACCGCGGAGGCATCCGTATCCAGGGCCAGATGCGACAAGTCCACCGACAACCACGCCTCCGAGGCAGGCGCCGGCAGCGCGCCGGCCAGGGCAACGTAGTCTTCGACCACCCTGTCGGCCGCCGCGGGATCGCTCACACGCTCCCCGAACAAGTCGATGCTGACGGCGTGCCCGCGGCCCAAGAGCCCCATCGCGGTAGCCAGCGCTTGACCGCGGGATCGCCCAGCGACGTAGCGCGTCGCGGCGCGCCACGCCGCCGCCTCACCCAAGGGCACGGTCTTGACGGCGCGCTCCAGCCGCTCGCTCGTCGCCAGACGAAACAGCACCGTGCGATCGAGTCTCACGACGCTCAGTTTCGCACCAGCAGCAGTCGCATACGTGCCGCGGAAGGGATCCACGAGCGAACGCTTCAGGCCAAAGAGCACTCGTGCTTGTAAGCGGGCGTCAGCGGTGACCGCGACTCACTGCGAGCTCGCGTCCGTATTGTTGGCTGTGGGCCGCATGGGGTGTGGGAGATGGGGTCGCCGGCCACCGATCAGGGTAGGAGGATCGTGTCATGGAGGATGACTCTCACATCGATGCTGGGGCACGCCGAGCCGTTGACGCGATGTGGCGGCGTGAGTATGCCCTCGGCGTGGAGGGGCGATTCGCTGAACAGATCGCGTGTGTGGACGAAGCCCAACGTCGGTATGCCGACTCTGCTGATGCCGAAGTGCGGGCGGTTGCTGTGCGCATGTTCTCTGGGCATGTCAGGGCCGCGTTGGCGACAGGTGATCAACGGGGCGCGGTCGCGGCCAGCAGGCGACTCGTCTTAGCGCTCGCCGGCGAGACCGATCCCGTCGTGCGCCTGGCACTTGCCGAGACGGTGCTTGCCTTAGCTGGAGGGATTGCGTTGGCCGCTCCGGGGGCGACGGGGCCGATCGCGAGCGTTGCCTTCGCGCCGTTGCACCGTTTTGCCGCGTTGCGCGGTCGCGTGCGGATCAAATCGGCGTTGCGGCGCCGCGCACGGATGCTCGAAGGGCTCGAACTCGCCCAGCGGCTCATCGATGAGTTTGAGGAAAGCCCCGATGCTTCCTTGCGGTCTGTCGCGGTGCAGGCGATCCTCCTCGCCGGCGCGATCAGCGTGCTGCTCGGCCGCTGGAAACGAGCCGGAAAGCTGTTCGAGCTCGTGTTCGATCACGGCGGTGCGCGTGTGGCGACCGTCATCGACCTCGCGAGACCTCGGATCGACGGCCGGTACACCGGAGTCGAGCGAGCCGCCGCGATCGTCGCGCGGGAGCATCCCGCGACGCGCTCGAGGGCCACACCGATCCTTCAGGGCTGGAGCCCGGGCCGCGCGGTCTTGTCGGCGCTGAGCCGCCGGCTCCGCTAGCCGGACACCAACGCAACTCACCTCAAGATCGGAAAAGCGTCCTCATTCATAGCTGGGGACCACTTCCGCTTCGTCGCGCTCAGCAGTCTCGATCAGGCAGCCGCTCCCCGCCGAAGGCGGACGTGTAACGAAGCCGGCGTCTCATGAGGCATCCCCTTGCGGGCGCCCACTGCCGCTATTCGACCTAAGAGCAGCCCTGGTCGCGCTGCCGGTTCGGCGACAATCCGGCAGTCTCCGAGGCCGCAGCCGAGCCGGCTGTGGTGTTGGCCGGCTCGTCTCTCGGGTCGCCGGGTCACGTTTGCGCTGGCAACCTCCCGGCACGGCCATACGATCAGGCTTCTGAGCGATAACGTGATTTGGCGACCTAGATAGACAAGTTGCTGTCGATTCAGCCGGCGCGTGTCGCTGGACCCGTAAAGCGGGGGTTTCGGACTCTCAGCCATCCTTGGAATCGGGTCGAGGCGGCGCAGCTTCTTCTCTCTGAGAGTAGCCCCGCCGTCGCCCACCTGTAACCGATCTCCACGCAATCGCGATCAAAGAAAGACTCGCGACAGCAACGATCCACCACAGGCCTCTCAACGTTGACAAAACTAAAATCACGATTAAGACGGCACCACCTATGGTGTCGCGGGGCGTTGGTCGGGTCAGCGGAGGCATGTTGGTGAAGTGGGCTCCTCGGCGCCGAACGCAAGCGTCGCGGCTTGTCGGAGAACGCGTTCAGCTACCTGGTTGACGCCCACGCTAGTGCTGGTGTCGACCTCTATCAACGGCCCGAGACCGAGGGGCGTCACGTGGTGCTTGTTCCACAGCTCGTCGGGTGAACGTTGATCGTCGAAATGACCCGCGGCTCGCGATTTGCTGCGAGCCTGGTAGCGGGCTTGCACGATCTCGCTGGGACAGACGCAGCGAATCTCAATCAGCGGAGGGCGCAGCTGACGAAGGTGCCTGACCGTGTATGGATAGAACGTGCTGTCGAGCACGGCACCGGGAGATGTCTTGGCCACTGTGAGCATGGCCATCACAGCGGCCCGGCCCAGCTCGCGACTCTGATCGACAGAGGCGGGTGGCCCCAGCACATCCATTAAGGCCTCTTTGATCTCGTTCTTCGCGATCAGCGGTAGCCCGAGCGCCGGCGCTAGGGAGGCGGCCAGTGTGCTCTTCCCTGATCCTGGGGGGCCTGCGACGATCACGAACATCTGATCTGAGATCGTCGCAGCACGCGCCGCCAGAAGCAGCCCCGGCGCTCCGCCGTTCAAGGAACCAGTCTGGGGTAGCCACCGGACTAGGGCGCTCCTTGGCGCGTCCGGAGGGGAACCCTGAGCGGACAAGCTGCTGGTGCCGAACCGGGCTGGCTGCTAGACCGTGGGGCGAGCGT
>JBAQGP010000433.1:0-1892 GCA_049287845.1 Solirubrobacteraceae bacterium
GCGGCGGGGGACGCGGCCGGCGACGGAGCCAGCGGATTTGCCAGGGGCGCGCGAACGGTCTCCGACGGAGCCAACAAGGTCGTCACCGGGGGTGGGCTGGCGTCGTCCTACTCCGACGCCAAACAGGGAAAGTGGGGCGAAGCCGCGGTCGACCTCGCGTTCACCGCCGGCCCGAACCTCGGCCACGTGCCCACTGGCCTTGGCGACGTCAAGACGTTCGGCGACCAGTTCTCCAACGCGCTGGGGATCGGCGAGCGCCAAGCGGAGGCCGCCCACGCTGACCTGGAGGGTCTTGACGACTTCAACTCGTGGCAGAACATCGGCCTCAACCCGGTCGCGTCCAGGCAGCTGTCGTTCCCGGATGGGCAGTTCCCGTCCTCGGCGAACGGTCTGGACCTCTCCAGCGGGGCGGCCCGGGAGGCGGCGATCGCCAACGCCAAGTCGCTGGCGAGCAAGGCAGCGGGACGGGCGATCCACGTCGGGCGCCCGGTGGCGATCGGCTTCGATAACGTCATCGGGGATCCCTCGAGCGAGGCGATCAAGCACCACGTGAGCCCCGAACCGTCCTGTGGATGAGCCTCAATCCGATCCGCGCCTTCTGGAACCGCAAAGCCGATCGCATCTACCAGGAGGGGGGTTGGGGGCCTCTTCGGAGCTGGCCCGTGGCCCGCGAGGGCAAGGACCCGCTCGTGTTCCAGATGCGCCTGCCGCTGACGATCGAACTCCTCGACATCGGCACGCTCGCGTCCCACTCACCAGGCGCGCCGGAGAGCGTCGAGCAGGGCGCCCTCGAGATCGCCCACGTCGCCGCCGTGGCAGGGCTGATCCTCACGGGCGCGCTGCGCCAGTCCCAGCCTGACACCCCGCCGGAGATCCTCGCGACGATGACGGTGGCGTTCTCGGACATCGCCGGACCGCCGGGCATCGATGCCCACCTCGCAGGCGCGGACGACGATGTGCGGCCACCCAAGGTCGAGCGGCTCACAGACCGCGCCACCCGGATCAGCCGACTCCAGCACGTGCTGCCGCCCGGCGGCGAGGAGGAGTCGCCGCTGCTGACCATCCAGTACCTGATCCAGAGCCGCTACGGCGCGGTGGCGTACGCGTACGCGACGACGCGCCCACCGGTGATCTTCGGCGGGGCCGGCCGCGAGCTGTTTCGCAAGATCACCGAGACCGGCTACATCGGCGAGCGTCCGCTGACGTACTGATCAGGTCGTCGCGGCCTCCACCGGGACCGCGACCTGCACGAGCTCGAAGCCGCCCGGGTCGACGCGGTAGCCGCAGCCCGGCCGGACCGGGGGTGTGGGCCGCCGCGGCAGGGTGACGCCCAGGAGCTGGCCGTCGACCTGGACGTCGGGCTGGAGCAGCAGGCCCGTGCGCGCGCGGCGGACTCCGACGCTCCAATGCCCGAGCGTCTTGAGGGCGTCGGTGCGCCCAGCGATGATCGCGTGCAGGTTGGCGCGCGGCGCGGCAAACAGGTCAGAGAGCCCGCGGGTGGGGTCGTCGACCACATCGGCGTCGTCGACGAGGAGCACGTGGAGCCGTTCGGCGTCGCGCAGCTCGGGGATGACGTCGGCGAGCTCCTCGGAGGTCGTGACCATCCGGCTGAACGCCGCGCAGTCGCGCAAGGCCGAGCGGCGGGTGGCGATGCCGAGGAGCGGGATGTCCGGGTACAGCCGCGCGAGCACCTCGGCCACCACCAACAGCGCCGTGGTGCGCCCGGTGCGCGCCGGCCCGGCGATCATCGCGTGGTCACCCTCGTAGAGCTCAAAGCCCGCCGGCTCGAGTGTCTC
This sequence comes from Solirubrobacteraceae bacterium, assembly GCA_049287845.1. Classification (GTDB taxonomy): domain Bacteria; phylum Actinomycetota; class Thermoleophilia; order Solirubrobacterales; family Solirubrobacteraceae; genus Palsa-465. The sequence continues at coordinate 1,797 of JBAQGP010000433.1, forward strand.
GTCGCCGATCCCGAACGGGATGAAGATGTCCGCGCCCGTCCCGCGGTCGGCCCGGCCGGCGCCCAGCAGCGCGTCGATGCCGACGCTCTCGGGGAG
>JBAQGP010000434.1:0-2489 GCA_049287845.1 Solirubrobacteraceae bacterium
ACGCCGACGCTGCCCGCGACGGTCTCCACGCCGACGCTGACGTCCTGCACGGCCTGGGCGACCTTGGCCGCGAGCCGTGCCGTGCCGCGTTCGTCGGTCTCGGGGGCCAGGACGCAGAACTCATCGCCTCCGAACCGGGCGACGGTGTCCTGGGCGCGCATGTCGCGCCGCAGGGCCCCGGCGACGTCGCGGAGCAGGTCGTCCCCGGCGGCGTGCCCGAAGCGGTCATTGAGCGCCTTGAAGCCGTCGAGATCGAGCATCACCAGGGCGAAGCTCTGCCCGGCGCGACGGTGGCGGGCGATCTCATAGTCGGCGCGCGCCATCAACGAGCGCCGGTTGGCGACCCCGGTCACGGGATCTGACAGGGCGTCGCGGCGCTGCGCATCCCGCTCACGTTCGAGGACTGCCAGCCGCTGGTGCAGCGCGGCGGTGCACGCCAGTGAGAGCCCCACGCACAGCCACGCGACCTCACCCCCGGCGGCGGCCGCTGCCACGGCGGCCACGACGACACCGATCAGCGCCACTGCGGGCGCACGCCGGCGCGGTTTCCTCCTCGAGTCACGCCCTGGCATCGGCGCGTACATGTTCGCCACACGCGCGGACGGCCCTGCGTCTTCGATGATGAGCGTCGGTCAGGCCACCGGCCGCGCCAGCGGGCCGGGAGTCCGCGCCAGGCTGAGGATCGCGATGTCGTCGGCCTGTTCGGAATCCCGGAACCCGTCGATCGCCCCGAGGATGCGGTGAGCGGCGGCGACCCCGTCACCCAGGGAGCGCACCGTCTCCAACAGCCGGGTCTCGCCGAAGCGGCCGGTCGCGCCGATCGCGTCCAGCACACCGTCGGTGTAGAGGATCAGCTGGTCTCCGGGGTCGACTCCGATCGGCGTGCTCACCAGCTCGACGTCGTCGACAAAGCCCAGCATCGGGCTGGGCCGCCCCACCGGCCACGCGGCGACCCCGCGCCGCAGCAGCGGCAGCGGATGGCCGGCCGACAGGATTGTGACCCGGTCCTCATCGGTCACGACCACCGCGGCCACGGTGCACAGGCTGCGGTAGTCGTCGGTGCGCTCGCGCAGGCGGCGGTTGAGCACCTGCAGCGCGTAGGCGAAATCGCCGGTGGCCGCGACGATCGCCCCCAGCGTGTGCCGGGCCAGCGCGGTGAGCGCCGCGGCCTCGGTGCCCTTGCCCACGACGTCGCCGATGACCGCGGCCCAGCCACCGTCAAAGGGCAGCAGGTCATAGAAGTCGCCCCCGGCCTCGACGGCGCGGCCCGCCGCCCGGTAGGCGCTGGACAGCTCCCACCCCTGCACGGCCGGTAGCGACCGCGGAATGAGCCCGGCCTGGAGGGTTCGGGCGATGTGGCTCTGAGCCGCCTGGAGCTCGGCGCTGTCAACGATCACCCCCGCCTGCCGCCCGAGGTCGCAGGCCAGCTCGAGGTCGCGCTCGTCAAAGCGCCGCGAGGTGCACGAGACGAAGCTGAGGGCACCGAGGATCCGGTCACCGCTGCGGATCGGGGCGATCATCGCGGAGTTGAGGCCAACCTCGCGCAGGATGCCGAGGTGCTCGGGGTCCTGCGCGCGGCGCGTGAGCATCTCGTCGGTGATCTCGTGGACGAGCTGCGGCTCCCCGGTGCTGATGACCCACCCCAGTCCACCTGACTCGTCGTGCTGGGCCGGCCAGCGCTGGTTCAGGTACCACCCCTGGCGCACCTTCTCGGGGTCGCGGTGGGCGATCGCCAGCGTGCGGATTGCGCCCGACTCCTCCACCATGTTCACGGAGGCCCAGTCGGCGAGGCCCGGCACCGCCGCGTCGGCGATCGCCTGCAGGGTGCTGCCCAGATCGGCCTTCTCGGCCAGGGTGCGCAACGTCTCGGCCATCAGCCGCTGGGCGATCTCGGCGCGCTTGGTCTCGGTGATGTCCTCGATGAGGTTCACCGCCATGAGGATCTCGCCGTCGGGACCGACCACGGCGGTGGCCTTGTTGAGCAGCCAGCGCTCCTCGCCGGTCGCCTTGACGACATTGCGAACCACCATCGCGTCCGGCGCGCTCTCGCCCAGCAGCAGCCGGGTGCCGGCGAGACCGGTGATGTCGACAGGCTCGCCGTCCTCGGTGTAGACGTCGAAGCGAGCCATGAGGCCACCGGGCGCATGCGCGAGCACGGCCGCGGGATCGGCGAGCTTGAGCAGCTTGGCGGCCGCCTGGTTGGCATAGACCATCCGCCCGTGGCGGTCCCGGACGGTGACCGCGGCGTCCAACGATCCGAGGATCACGTCCAACTGCTGCTCGGCCGTGGAGAGCTCCGCCGACAGCACCGCGTTGTCGAGGGCCAGCCCCACCCGGCCGGCGAGCGTCTCGGCGTACTCGACGTCATCCGGGTGCGACAGCCGCGGGCGCGGCAGCCGCGTCCCCAGCACCAAGGCTCCCAGCGGCGCTCCGCGCGGGGCGAGCGGGACCGTGATCGCCGAGGCGATCCCCAGCTCGCGGAGCAGGCG
>JBAQGP010000435.1:0-1876 GCA_049287845.1 Solirubrobacteraceae bacterium
CGCACCGCCCACAGCTCTCTGCGCGGCCGACTCTTCCTACCCACGCCCACACCCGGCCTCCAGCCCGCCCCAGCAACGGGCTAAGAGCCATACCACGCGACCCCGCGTCCGCGCCCCAACGAGAACCTCGCCGCTCCCAACACACAGACCCACTCAGTGCGGAAAACCACCCATTCTCACCGGCTGGCTGCGTTTTCCGCGCGTTGCGCGTGCGCCAAGCGAGCCGGGCGAAGTCGCTGCGGCGACAGGGAAGCACGAGTCTGAGACCGCTTGGATGGCCGTGGTGAGGCTGAGGTGGACGCGTAGACTACGCGGTCGTGTCCGCGTGTACCGGGCGAGATTGTCGCCAGCTTCGTCGCGGTTCAAGGATCACCCGGGGTACCTGCCGTTCAACGGCTCGGTCCGAAGAGCCAGGGACGAGCTCCACGGATAAACGATGACCAAGAGCGCTCTCCACTTCCCGGTTGACCGTCCACTCCCGACAAGCCTTGTGAAGAGACTAATCGCGGTCCGCTCGACCAAATCGGTCAAGCCTCCGTTAGCGCTGCGCAAGCTTACGGGCAAGGAGGTCTTTGCTCCATGATCTTCGGACGCTCGTGACGTCGTCAAAGCGAGAGCGTGGGCCTATGGTGCTCGTGCTGCCGGAGCTACTCAACTGTGGGAGCGCCGCGCGTCCCCTCAAAGGCCACGTGCGGGTGCGCGGGCGGTATGCACGAGAGGTGAGGGATGGAGGTGGCCGGCGGAGGAGAGGCTGGGGGGCTCCCTCGCGGCCACGATCCTCAGCAGGCTGCCTGGCGCACGGCGGTCGAGGCCGCTCCCTGGCTTGTCGGAGCCACGGTTGAGCCCGAGGAGCTGCATGAGACGCTCACCTCTCTCGATCAGCGTGTCATTGGGGACATTGAGAACAGCTTGGTGTGGGACGACTGATGAGTGCGGGTGAGCGCAACACGATTGCGGTGGTCGGCGCCGGAGCGGTCGGCTTGTCCGTGGCCGAGGCCCTGTCGGCACGGGACGCCCACGTCGTCGTGGTGGAGGCCGGACGTGTTGGGGGCGGCTCGTCGGCGGGCAACGCTGGATGGCTGACGCCATCGTTGGCGATCCCGATCCCAGCGCCTGGTGTCGTCGCGGCATCGCTGCGGTGGCTGGGCAGCGCGTCCAGTCCGCTGTGGATCCGCCCGACCCTCGAGCCCGCGATGCTGGGGTGGCTCCTGCGATTCCTCGCGGCCTGCCGTCGAGACGTGTACACCCGCGGGTTAGCCTCGCTGCAGATACTCGCCTCCGCCGCGGGACCCGCGTTTGACCGTCTGGCCGGGCGCGGCGTCACGTTCGAGCGCTACGACGAGCCGCTTCTGTATCCGGCGTTCTCGGTCACAGAGCTCGCTGCGCTACGTCGGACGGCGGCGCAGCTGCACGCCGCTGGCGCTGCGCAGCCAATGCGCCGCGTCTCCTGCGCAGAGCTACGCGAACTCGAGCCCGCACTCAACGACGAGGTCGTTGGCGGGATGCTCGCATCCGGGGAGGGGCGGGTGCGACCCGAGGGGCTAACGGCGGCGCTTCACGGGGTGCTGCTGCGGCGCGGCGTCGCGGTGCACGAGTCCGCCCCGGTGACCGAGCTCGTACGAGACGGGGCTGGCTGGCGCGTGCTTTCGCCCGCCGGCGAGCTGCGCGTTGAGTCGGTCGTGCTGGCCAACGGCGTCGGGGCGGTGCGCCTGCTGCGGCGTCATGCAATCCATCTCCCGGTCGTCAACGCCAAGGGTTACAGCCGGACGTTCCCGGCCGTGGGCGGCAGCGACGGTAGCCCACGGCGCGCGCTGTACCTCGAGGAGCCCCGCGTCGCGATCAGCGCCTTCGCCGGGGCGGTGCGGGTGTCGGGAAC
>JBAQGP010000436.1:0-1571 GCA_049287845.1 Solirubrobacteraceae bacterium
CCATTCACACCCATCACCCCACCATACGACACACACCACCCCTCACCACACCCCCCGCCCGACGCGGAGCGTGAGATCCTCGTCGCCAGACCGGCTCTCCTACCCTCGCGCGCGAACTCCTCACGCGCGACGGTATCGACCGGCTCACAGACTGCTTAGCGCCCTCGTGAACGGGAAGAAATTCCTTGAAGCGTCAGTCTGCCGAGACCGGGGAAGGCCCGGGGCGGCGGTGCTTTCGACTCGCTCAGCTCAAATCAGGAGACGCCAGTGCACGACAAGCCGCACACCGACCAGGACACCGATACCAAGCCGACGCGAGACGACCAGTCGCCTCAACCGGATACAGACGACTCGAGCGCCGACGTCAAAGCACCCTTTGCGCCCCACGAAGACGACGACAGCGCCGTCGGCGATACAGACCAGCACTCGACTGCATAGCCCGGAGCGGGAGCGGAGGGCCGTTGCCGTTCCGGCGCTCGCGAGACCGTCCATGGGCGTTCGGGCGGCGGCACGGCGCCGACCGTGTTGACACGGATTTTCGAGTTCGTCGGGCGGTTCAGGCGTCGTTGATGGGCCGGAGCGAGTCGAGCGCCGCCTGCAGGATGGGCTCGCGGTAACTGCTGTCCCCCGGGATCTTGGCGATGGCAGCGACCATGTCGAGGATCTGCTCGAGCGTGAGGGCCGTCCGGGTCTCGCCTGCTGCCCGGGCGGCGAGCAGGAGCGGCCGTCCGGCGTCGAGCACGCGCGTGTACCCCGCCCCGAACACGGGGTCGTCAGCGTCGGAGTGTTCGAGGAGTTCGGCCGCGACGAGCCGTTTGCTGGTGAAGTAGGCGTAGAAGCGGCGCAGCCAAGCCGTGAGGCTCGCTCCGGGGGTGTCCGCCCTGATCGTCGCAGCAGCCTCGCAGACGGCGTCGATCTCATCGACGTAGAGCGCCTCCAGGAGCTCGCGTCGGTTGGCGAAGTTGCGGTAGAGGGTGGCCGAGCCGACCCCGGCGCGTCGGGAGATCTCAGCCATGGAGACGTCGGCCTCGGGGTCGGCAAACGCGCTGCGAGCGGCGGTGAGAATCCGCTCGCGATTGCGTTCGGCGTCGATGCGACGGGGCGGCCGTGGGGGCGTGGGCGGTGATCCTGCCATAGTTAAGTGGGGAGGATCCCCGGTTTGCGCTACAGTCATGTGGGCACCCTGTCCGCTTCTCCGTGAGTCTAACTCTCCGGGTCGCACATGGCCAGTCTGCGCCAACCGCACCCCGAAAAGAAATACTCGTCATGAGCCACACCGAGCCGGGCCAGCGACCCTCATCCGTTGGGTCGACTCCACTCAAAGTGGGCCGGCCAGTCCCCAACCGTGAGGTCAGCTTCGGGATCGCGACGGCCCCGCAACAGGTCAGCTACCGCGACGTTCTGCGAGTTTGGCGAGAAGCGGACACGGTCCCGGAGATCGAGCACGCGTGGCTGTTTGACCACCTGCTGCCGATCGGTGGTGACCCCAACGGACCGATCTTCGAGGGCTGGACATTGCTCTCCGCCCTCGCCGCACAGACCAAGCGGCTGCGCCTCGGGCTGTTGGTGAC
>JBAQGP010000437.1:0-7218 GCA_049287845.1 Solirubrobacteraceae bacterium
GGGCCGCGCCGCCCGCCACGCCACCGAGACGGACATCGCCGACCTCCAGGCGATCCTCGCCGAGATGCGCGGGCTTCTCGACGCCGGCGATCTGCTCAAGGCCTCGGACACCAACGCCGTCCTGCATCGGCGGCTGCTCGAGATCAGCGGCCACGCCACCGCCAACCGCCTCATCGACGGCCTGCGCTCACAGCTCGTGCGCTTCACCTACCGCACCATCCTCGTCCCCGGGCGCAGCGAGCGCTCCTTCATCGAGCACACCGCGATCGTCGACGCCATCGCCGCCCACGACAGCCCGGCCGCGGAGCGAGCCATGCGCCGCCATCTGTCGCACGTCGCGGACGCCCTGCGCAACAGCCAGGAGGCCGAGTGAGCGAACGTGACGCGCCCATCGCCGTCTCCGATCTCGCGCGCGCACTGCTCCACGGCGCCTACGACACCCACATCCACGTCGCTCCCGACGTCGTCCCCCGGATCGTCGACGACGTCACGCTGGCGCGGCGCTTCGCCACCCTGGGCCTGGACGGCTTCATCCTCAAGTCCCATTACACCTCGACCGCCGAGCGGGCCAGCGTCGTTCGCGCGGCGGTGCCCGGGATTCACGTCCTGGGCGCGATCGTCCTCAACCGCGCCGTCGGCGGGATGAATGCGCTGGCGGTGGAGGTGGCCGCCCGCGAGGGTGTGCGCACGGTGTGGTTGCCCACCGTCGACGCCGTCAATGAGTCCCACGAGCGCGACGTGGACCCCGCCCGCCCGCACGCGAAGGTCCCGGTGTGGGTCAAGCTCCAGCTCGAGCTGCGTGAGCAGGGGATCGAGATCCCGCCGGTGGCGGTGGTCGACCAAGACGGCGCCGTCCTGCCCGAGACCGAGGCGGTACTGGAGCGGATTGCCCGCCACGACCTGCTCCTGGCCACGGGCCATCTCGCGCGCGACGAGATCTTCGCCGTCGTCGACGCCGCGCGCAGGGCCGGCGTGCGGCAGATCGTCATCACCCACCCGGAGTTCCCTGCCCAGAGCCTGAGCGTCGAGGATCAGAGGACGCTGGCCGGACAGGGCGCCCTGCTGGAGCGGTGCATGACCACCCCCCATACGGGCAAGATCGCCTGGGAGGAGTGGATCGAGAACATTCGCGCGGTCGGACCAGGGCACTCGATCCTCTCGACCGACCTGGGACAGGTGTTCAACCCGCCGGTGGAGGACGGCATGGCGATCATGGTCGACCGCCTGCTCGACGCCGGGTTCAGCGACGAGGAGGTGCAGGTGATGGCAGTGGCCAACACACGCCGGGTGGCGGGAGCCGATCCGTGGTGAGCGGACCTCGGCGGATGCTGGTGATCGGCGCGCACTCGGCCGACTTCGTGTGGCGCGCGGGGGGTGCGCTGGCCGTGACGACCTCAGGCGGCGGCACCGGGCGCGTGATCGCGCTCTCCTACGGCGAGAAGGGCGAGTCGGGCGAGCTGTGGAAGGACTCGGACCCCGCCCACCCCCAGACGATCGACAACGTCAAGAAGATCCGTCACGGCGAGGCCGAGCGCGCGGCCGGCCATCTCGGCGCCGACTTTCGCTGCCTGGACCTCGGCGACTATCCGCTGCAGATCGACACCGAGGCACTCGAGCGGATCTCCGACGAGATCCGCGAGTTCGCTCCCGACGTGCTCATCACCCACACCGACACCGATCCGTTCAATCCGGACCATCCGGTCGCCAACGAGGCCGTCGGCCGGGCCCGCAGCCTCGCCGCCGGCGCCGGGGTTCAGAGCTCGTTCAAGACCGTCCGCCCGCCGGAGTTCCTCCTGTTCGAGCCCCACCAGCCCGAGCTGTGCCACTTCATGCCGACCACCTTCGTCGACATCACCGCGGTGATGGATGCCAAGCGCGCGGCGATGGCCGAGATGAAGTCCCAGAAGTACCTCCACACGTACTACGCCGAGCGCGCCGAACACCGCGGAAACCACGCGCGGCGCTCCTCGGGAAACCAGAACATCCGCCAGGCCGAGGCCTTCCAGCGGATCACCCCCCAGGTGGTGAGCAGCCTATGACCGATGCGATCGCCGAGCTGGCAGCACTCGGGTCGGCCACCGTGTACGAGGCCGGCGGTCGGCGCGGCTACGTCGACCTCGACCTCATCCAGATCCTCGCCGGCACGCGCGTGGCCGGGCCCGCCCGCACCGTCATGTGCGGCCAGGACGACAACCTGATGGTCCATGCCGCCATGGCCGAGGTCCAGCCCGGCGAGGTACTCGTGCTCACGATGCCCGAGCCCCGCCCGGTGGCACTCGTCGGTGATCTGCTGGCCACGCAGGGCAAGGCCCACGGCGCGGCCGGGATGCTCATCGACGCGTCGGTGCGCGACATCGAGACGCTGGCCGAGCTGGGTCTGCCGATCTGGGCGCGCTGGGTCCGCGTGAAGGGCGCGACCAAGGACATCCCCGGGACGATCGGCGAGCCGGTGCAGGTGGGCGGGACCACCATCCGCCAGGGCGACATCGTCGTGCTCGACGCCGACGGCGCCGCCGTCGTGGAGGCCGAGCGTGTCGACGAGGTGCTGGAGGCGTCACTGGACCGCGAGCGCAAGGAGCGGGTCAAGCGGGTCAAGCTCCAGGCCGGCGTGCTGTCCTACGATCTCGATGGCCTGCGTCAGCGCGTGGAAGGAGCGTGATGGCCGTGCACGAGCCACCTGATCTCGCCCACATCGCCCACGCGGAGCTGCTCACCCCGTTTCCGGAGGAGAGCCTGCGCTTCTTCGTGGACCTGTTTGGGATGGAGATCGAGCACCGCGAGGGCCAGAGCGTGTTCCTGCGCGGGTGGGGCGAATACCAGCCCTACGGTCTGAAGCTCACCGAGGCCAAGCGGCCCGGGCTCGGCCATGTCGCCATCCGCGCTTGGAACCCGGAGGCGCTGGAGCGCCGGGTCAAGGCGATCGAGGCGACCGGCCTGGGCGACGACTGGATCGACGGCGACCACGGGCACGGGGCCGCCTACCGGTTCCGCGATCCCGATGGCCACCGCTTCGAGCTGTTCTACGAGCAGGATCGCTACGTGCCGCCTGAGCACCTGCGCCCGCGCCTGAAGAACGTGCCCCAGCGTCACGTCGACCACGGCGCCGCGGTCAAGCGCATCGACCACGTCAACATCCTGGCGTCCGACATCGCCGCCAACCGTCGCTTTGCCGAGGAGCAGCTCGGCTACCGCACCTACGAGCAGGTGATCCTCGACTCAGGCGAGGAGTCGGGCGCGTGGATGAGCCTGTCCATCGCCGCGCACGAGCTCATCTACACCGCGGACCACGCGGGGGGCAACGGCCGTCTGCATCACCTCGCCTGGTTTGTCGACACCCGCGAGGAGTGCCTGCGGGCCGCCGACCTGTTCGTTGACGCCGACGTGCCGATCGAGGCGGCGCCGTCCAAGCATGCGGTCGCGCAGGGGATGTTCCTCTACGTGTACGAGCCCGGGGGCAACCGCGTTGAAGTGACCACCGGCACCCACTTCATCTATGACCCCGCGTATGAGCCGATCCGCTGGACGGAGGCCGAGCGCGCCCGCGGCCAGGCCTGGGGTACGAAGACGATCGCGACGTTCCACACCTACGGGACACCGCCGATGGACGGCACCGTGGGGCCGCCGATCCCACCCACCAGCGCGCTGCCCACCCCCGGCGCGACCATCGCATGACCGACGACGCTCGCCAGATTCGCGACCTCGTCGAAAACTGGGTGGTGTGGCGTGACGCCGGCGACTGGGAGCGCTTTGCCACCGTCTGGCATGAGGATGGGGTGATGATGGCCACCTGGTTTCAGGGGCCCGCGACCGACTTCATCCGCGTCAGTCGCGAGGGGTTCGAGCGTGGCGTGCGCATCCTGCACTTCCTGGGCGGCACCTCCGTGGACCTCGCGGGCGACCGCGCGATCGCCCAGACCAAGATGACGATCACCCAGCGCACGACGGTGGAGGGCGTGGAGTGCGACGTCGTGTGCACCGGGCGCTTCTATGACTTCCTCGAGCGCCGCGAGGGCGTCTGGGGCCTTTTTCTACGCCAGCCGATCTACGAGATCGACCGCCTCACCCCGGTCTCCGGGGGGCCAGGGCCACGGCTTGACCCCGACCTGCTCGGCCAGTTCCCGTCGGGGTACCGCCACCTCGCCTACATCCAGTCCAAGATCGGCTACGAGGTCAAGCGCGACATGCCAGGGCTGGTCGGCGCCGAGGTGCAGGCCCTCTACCGCCGCGGCGCGGAGTGGCTGGCCGCGGCGCCCGGCTAACGTTGGACTCATGACCACGACACTCTCCTCCCAGGCAACCGTCGCCACCGCGAAGCCGGTTCCCTACATGCGACAGCTGTGCAAGCACTTCGGCCACAAGGTCGACGCCGCCTTCGATGACGACAGCGGCTACATCAGCTTCGAGGTCGGCCGCTGTGACCTGCGCGCCGGCGACGGCGAGCTCTACCTCACGGTCACCGCCGAGAACGAGGAGAACCGCGAACGGCTGCGCAACGTCGTCGGCTCGCATCTCGAGCGCTTCGGCAAGCGCGACGAGCTCAGCGTCAGCTGGACCTGACCACCAGTGGTCGGAAAGGCCCACTGATGGGGCCCGACCGGAGGGCCATCGCGGCCGAAGTGTTCGCGGCCGGTCGTGACTACGACGCGGCGCAGTCGGACCGGCTGGACCGTCTGCGCAACGTCGAGCCCGAGACCGCCGCGCTGCTCGGCGTGCTCGTCCGCGCCACCCGGGCGCAGCGCGTGCTCGAGATCGGAACGTCCAACGGCCACTCGACGCTGTGGCTGGCCGACGCCGCCGAGGCGGTCGGCGGCCACGTCGAGACACTGGACATCGACCCGCGCCGCACCGAGCTGGCGCGGGCCAACCTCGAGCGCGCCGAGCTGGCCGCGGTCGTGGAGTGCCGCACGATCGGCGCTGCTCAGGCGCTCGCCGAGTACCCCGACGCCGCCTGGGACTTCGTGTTCCTCGACGCCGAGCGGCCCGAGTACCCCGGCTACTGGCCCAACCTGCGCCGCACACTGGCACCCGGCGCGACGCTCGCGATCGACAACGCCATCTCCCACGAGTCCGAGCTGAAGAGCTTCAACCGCCTGCTCCGAGACGACGAGCGCCTCAGCACCGCGATCGTCCCGATCGGGGCCGGTCTCATCGTCGCGGCGCGCGACGCCTAGGCGCGGCGCCCAGGGATAAGCGGACCCGCCGGTCCGCTACGATGTGCGCCATGTCCGATGGAGCCGCCACCGCCCGCCCGCAGATGGAGCCGCTCGACCGCCAGACCTGGATCGTCGCCGGTGTCGTGATGCTGGGCGCGGTCATGTCGATCCTCGACACGACCGTCGTCAACGTCGCCATCGACCACCTCACGGTCGCCTTCCATGCCACGCTGACGACGATCCAGTGGGTCATCACCGGCTACACGCTGGCGCTGGCCACCGTGATCCCCGTCACCGGCTGGGCCGCGGATCGATTCGGCACCAAACGCATCTATCTCACGTCGCTGGTGCTGTTCACCGCCGGCTCGGTTCTCTCGGGCCTGGCATGGAGCGCGGGCACGCTCATCTTCTTCCGTGTGCTCCAAGGCATCGGCGGCGGCATGATCATGCCGGCGGTCATGACGATCATGACCAGGAAGGCCGGGCCGCACCGCATGGGCCGGGTCATGGGCGTTCTCGGCGTTCCCATGCTGATCGCGCCGATCATGGGCCCGATCCTCGGCGGCTGGCTGGTCGACGACGTGTCCTGGCGCTGGATCTTCTTCATCAACGTGCCGATCGGCGTCGTCGCCTTCATCCTCGCGCTCATCGTGTTGGAGCCCGACGAGCCCCAGCGCGCGCATCGGCTGGACTGGCTGGGCATGGCGCTGCTCTCGCCGGGGCTGGCGGTGTTCATCTTCGGGCTCGCCGAGTCCTCCACCTACGGCTTCGGCGCGCTGCGCTCGTGGGGCCCCACACTGGCCGGCGTCCTGCTCATCGCCGCCTGGTTCGTCCACAGCTGGCGCGCGCCCAACCCGCTCATCGATCTGCGGACGTTCACCCATACGCGCGCGGGCGCCGCGGGCGGCACCTTCCTGCTCTTCGCCATCTCGGTGTTCGGGTCGATGCTCCTCGTGCCCCTCTACTACCAGGCCGTGCGCGGCCAGTCGGCGCTGCACGCCGGCCTGCTCCTGGCCCCCGGCGGCCTTGGGGCGATGCTCCTGATGCCCGTCGCCGGCAAGCTCACCGACCGCTACGGGCCGACGTGGCTGCCCGCCACCGGCCTGCCGCTGGTGGCGATCGGGCTCATCCCGTTCGCGTTCGTCGGCGCCCACACCTCCTACGTGCTCCTGTGCACCGGCAGCTTCGTGCAGGGCCTGGGGATGGGCCTCGCGATGATGCCGAACATGACCGCCGCCATGCAGGCGGTGCCCCCCTCCGCGATCGCCCGTACGAGCACCGCGATGAACATCATCCGTCAGGCGGGCGCCTCGATCGGCACCGCGATCCTGTCGGTGCTGCTGGCCTCGGCGATCGCGAGCAACCTCGGCGCGATCATTACCAGCCACGGCGGCTCGAGCTCAGGCGGACTGGGCACCCTCCAGCATCTGCCGGCGAGCGCCCACGCGCAGATCGCCGCGCCGCTTGCGCATGCCTTCGCCTCGACGTTCGTGTGGGCGCTCGCGCTCATCGTCGTCGCCTTCATCCCGGCGGCGGGGATGGCGCGGTCGGGCTTCCGCCGCCCGCTGCGCGCGCCGGTCGGCGAGACGCCGGTCATGGTTGAATAACGGGACCTCGCTGGGCGTGGACCCGGCGCCCGCCGCCCACTGGTCGCACATGACGACCGAAACACCGCCACAGATCAGCCGGCCGGGGGCCCGTCGGTCGCGATCAGCACCAACAGGTGCCGGGGACCGTGCACGCCCTCCACGCGTGAGAGCTCGATGTCCGAGCTCGCCGATGGCCCCGACACCAGGGTGATCGGGCGCCCGCCGTCGCGCACGGCATGCGCCACCGCCGCGATCGCCTCGGGGACGAGCTCGACGATCTGGCCGGCGAGGACGATGCAGATGTGGTGGTCGGGGACGAGGGTGAGCAGGCGCCGCCCGCAGATGGGCGAGCCGTCGAGCACGAGCGTCCCCGTCTCGGCGATCGCCACCGCGCAACCGGTCACCGCGCCATCGACGGCGTCGAGCTCGGTGGCGCTGAGCCCGGCGTCCTCGTCGAGGTCGACGTCCCGCGGGCG
>JBAQGP010000438.1:0-2610 GCA_049287845.1 Solirubrobacteraceae bacterium
GGTCTGACCGGCGCGACCGCGGCCCCGAAGCCGCGCGCCCGCCATCCCGCGGCTCCGCGGCACCCGACCCAGCGTCCCGCGCCCGGGAAGGATTGACCAACCGCGGAGTCTCTGTTCATGACCCCCGCAGACGGGTGTGAGACCAAACCACGAGGTGACAGCATGATCGGCAGTTGGAGTGCAAAGAGGTTTTTTGGCAGTGCCGCCGCGCTGGTGGGTGTGTCACTGATGGTCGCGGCGTGTGGCAGTAGCAGCAACAACGGCTCGAGCCCGAGCTCGAGCGCCAGCTCCGCGGCCAGCAAGGCACCGGCGGCGAGCTCGGCCCCGTCGAGCAACGGTGTGTCAGTGGGCACGGCGAGCGGCGCGGATGGCACGTATCTCGTCGGCGCCTCCGGGCGCACGCTGTACCTGTGGGTGGCCGACGGCCACGGGAAGTCGAGTTGTGCGGGAGCGTGCGCGAAGTTCTGGCCACCGCTCACCACCGGGTCGGCCCCGGTTGCCGCCAGTGGCGTGACCGCTTCGCAGCTGGGCACGATCACGCGGTCGGATGGCGCCAAGCAGGTGACCTACAGCGGCCACCCGCTCTACTACTTCGCCGGGGACAAGAGCAAGGGCTCGTTCAAGGGCCAGGGCACCAACGGCTTCGGCGCCAAGTGGTGGCTGATCGCGCCCTCCGGAACGGAGATCACCAAGGGTGGCAGCACCGCCGCGGCCGCGCCTGCCGCGCCGGCCGCGTCCTCGTCGAGCAGCGCCTCGGGTGGAGGCGGCTGGGCCTGATCGGACCACGAACGTACTTCGAGGCGGAGGTCCCCCGGTGTCTGTGCTGACGCGGGCACCGGGCAGGACCGCCGCAGGGGCGAGGCGATCGACCGGTTCTCGAGCCGAGCGGCCGATCGGCACCTGGGCCTTCCTCGGGGTCGCGGTGGCCTCGTTCGGGGGGCCGCTGGCCCTGGCGGGCCTCATCGCGCCGGGGCTGGTCGAGGACGCCAGCGAGTCGGCCGGGCTGGTGATGCTCGCGGCCGCCGCGCTGTTCGCGGTGCCGCTGATCATCTGGCTGCGCTACGCCCGTCACATCTCGAGCTCCGGTGGCCTCTACGCGTTTGTCGAGGCGGCGGCCGGGCGCAGGATCGCGCTGGTGCAGGCGACGATCTGGATCGTCAGCTACCTGCTCTACGTCGTCTATACCGGCGTGCAGATCGTCTACGACGTCCTGCCGGCGGTGATCCCCGGTGAGCGCAGCTACCAGACGCTGCTCGTGCTGGCCATTCCGGTGGGACTGGCCGGGGTGATGATCGCCGGGCGCGCCGTCGCCCTGGCGGTGCTCGGGCTCATCGCCGGCTCACAGCTCGTGCTCGCCGGCGCCCTGGACGGGGTGACGCTCGCCCATGTCACGACCCCGGTGTCGACGTTCGGCACGGGCGCCTCGCTCGGAGCGGGCGCCAAGGCCACCGCCCAGACCTCGCTGCTCTATATCTGCGGCAGCCTTCCGCTGTTCCTGGGCGGCGAGGTGGGCCGCCCGGTCCGCACCATCCGGCGGGGTCTCATCGGGGTCTACCTGCTCACCGCCGCCATCGTGGTCGCCGCCGTCGCCCCGCTCGCCACGGCGCCGGGGCTCGCCCGCACCGCGATACCGGGCATGACCGTCGCTCAGCAGTTCTCCGGCCTCACGCTGGCCCGCGCGATCGGCATCGGTATCGCGGTGAGCACGGCAGGGGTGATGCTCTGTGAGTACCTGGCCCTATCGCGGCTCATCCACGCCGTCGCGTCATGGCGCATGCGCCCGATCACGATCGGCATCGGCGCCATCATCGTCGGCGCCGCTCCGTTCAGCCTCATCGATCCCGAGGGCTTCTACGAGACACTGATCAAGCCGTCGCTCATCGCGCTGTGGCTGAGCCAGCTCATCGTGTTCGCGGTGTTCCCCCTGTTCGCGCGCAAGCATGGTCAGCGCATGCTGCCGGCATGGGCGCTGAGCTCGGTCGCGAGCGCCTTGGCCGTGTACGGGCTGATCATCACGCTGCAGCACGCCTCCAGCTGAGCCTGAGACGCCAGGCGGTGGTGCGCGTGATGAGGCGGCCGCCCGGCCGCGTCGAGCACGGAGCACGCCCGAGCGGTGAGCGCCTCGATCCTGACACTCCAGAGCACGCACCGCGGATGTCTCAGCCGTGTGTCGTGGATTGGGGGCCATGTTGAAGCCTCAGAGCGCACAGCTCGAAAACCAACGGCGTGCGTCGTGAGATGTCAACGTGACGGGGGAATCGGCTCACGGGTTCCCGCACACCGGCTGGGCGTGCTGGAACGAGGGGGAGCTCGGATCGCTGGCCGCGGTGAGCTTCGGCCGCGGGTGCGAGGCGTTGCACTGCTGCATGCACCGTGGCCACGCATGCACTTGTTATCCGATCCAGCCGCTGCTGGGATCCATCTGGAGGGCCTCAGGGCGCGACGCCTTCTTCACGCGGTCAAAGCCGAAGGCGGAGAGGTCCACGCCGGGGACGTCACCGGTGAGCCACTGCGCCACCGCTTCCCCGATCGCCGGCGAGTGCTTGAAGCCATGGCCGGAGCACGCCGACACGATCAGCACGGCTTCGTGGTCTGGATGGCGGTCGATGA
>JBAQGP010000439.1:0-10745 GCA_049287845.1 Solirubrobacteraceae bacterium
GTTCGGTGACGACCGCGTGTATCTGGAGAAGCTCATCGAGTCCGCCCGGCACGTGGAGGTGCAGATCGCGGCGGATCACCAGGGGGCAGTGCTTCATCTCGGTGAGCGCGACTGCTCGGTGCAGCGCCGGTTTCAGAAGGTCGTCGAGGAGGCTCCGGCTCCGGCCCTGTCGCCCGGCACCCGCCGCCGGCTCCAGGAGTCGGCGGTGGCGTTCGCGAAGCGGATCGGCTATCGCAACCTCGGCACGGTGGAGTTCGTGATCGACGCCGCGACCGGCGATCCATATTTCCTCGAGGTCAACTGTCGCATTCAGGTCGAGCATCCGGTGACGGAGGCGATCACCTACCTCGACCTGGTCGCCATGCAGCTTCAGATCGCCGCCGGCGATCCCTTGGAGATCGGCCAGGACGATGTCTCCTACCACGGCCACGCGGTCGAATGCCGGCTCAACGCCGAGGATCCCAGCCACGGCTACGCGCCCAGTCCGGGCCGCCTTTCGCTGTTCGCGGTCCCCGAGCGCGAGGGGCTCCGCGTCGACACCCACTGTCAGGCGGGGGCGATGGTCCCGCCCTACTACGACTCGCTGCTTGGCAAGTTCATCGCCCACGGCGCGGATCGCGAGCACGCGCTCGACACACTCGTGGACGCGCTCGAGGACCTCGACGTCGAGGGGGTCGAGACCAACCGGACGCTGCTGATCGGCATCCTGGGCCATCCGGACTTCCGCTCGGGCCCGGTGACCACCGACTGGCTGGAGCGAGCGCTGCGATGACCAGAACGATCGGGTTCGTGGACACCACCACCCGGGACGGCAACCAGAGCCTGTGGAGCGCCACCGGGCTGACCACACCCGACGTCCTCGCCATCGCGCCGGTGCTCGATCGCGTCGGCTATCACGCCCTGGACTTCACCTCCAGCACGCACATGGCGGTCTCGGTGCGCTTTCACCAGGAGGACCCGTGGGAGCGGATCCGCCTCGTGTCACGGGCGATGCCCGAGACGCCGCTCGGGATGATCACCACCGGGATGCGCTTCATCTCCTGGGTGCCGGCCGACGAGGAGGTCATGCGCCTCTCCTACCGCCTCGCCGTGCGCAACGGGTTGCGCCGGGTGCAGATCGCCGACCCGTCCAACCACCCCGAGCGCGTGCAACGCATCGCGGCGATGGCCAAGGCCGAGGGGGTGGAGGAGGTGGTGATCGGGCTGACCTACTCCATCAGCGACGTCCACACCCACCAGTACTACGCGGGCGTCGCCGCCGCTCTGGCGGGGTGCCCTGACATGGACGTGCTCTATCTGAAGGACCCCGGCGGTCTGCTGACGGTCGACGCCGTACGCGAGCTCGCCGCGCCGCTGCGCGACGCCGCCGGCGTGCGCCCGCTCGAGCTCCACAGCCACTGCACGATCGGCCTGGCGCCGCAGGTGTATGTCGAGGGCGTCAGAGCCGGCTTTGACACCGTCCACACGGCCGCGGGGCCGCTCGGTCGCGGCACGTCACAGCCCGAGACGCTCAGCACGGCCCGCAATCTCGAGGCCGCCGGCTACGCGCACCCGCTCGACCTCGCGCAACAGGAGCTGGTCGCTGACCACTTCGCGCGCATCGCCGCCGCCAAGGGCCTGACCGCCGGCGCACCCCGGGAGTTCGACGCCGCCTACTACCGCCACCAGCTACCCGGCGGCATGGTCACCACCACCCGGCGGATGCTGGCCGAGCTGCGCCGAGCCGAGCTGTTCGATCAGGTGCTGGAGGAGGTGACCCGCGTCCGCGCCGAGATGGGCTACCCGATCATCGTCACGCCGGTCTCCCAGTTCATCGCCAGCCAGGCGGCGCGCAACGTGATCGACGGCGATCGCTGGGCCAACGTCTCGGATGAGACGGTCCGCTTCTTCCTGGGCCACTACGGCGATCCGCCCGCCCCCGTCGACCCGACGATCGCCGACAAGGTGCTGGCCCGCCCCCAGGCCAAGAAGCTCGCCGCGCTGCAACCCATCACCCTCGAGGGCGCCCGCGAGAAGTTCGGCCACCGCATCTCCGAGGAGGACCTGCTCCTGCGCCTGACCATGCCCGCACAGCAGGTCGACGCCATGGTCGCCGCCCGGGACTCCGCCGATGGGCGCCCGCACGGGCCGCTGCCCGCGGCTCGCCCCGGGCGCGCACCGATGGTGACCTTGCTCTCAGAGCTAAAGCGCCGTCGATCACTGACCAGCGTCGAGATTCGCACCGACTCAGAACGGGTGGTCTGGCGCCGTGGCTGACAACGGGCGCCTGCGCCTGCGCGCCGCGCGCGCCTTCATGTTCGACATCGACGGCACGTTGCTGCACCGCGGCCCCGACGGCCGCGGCCGTCCGCAGCCCGGGGCGGCGGAGGTGCTCGAGCGCATCCGCGCGTCAGGCCGCAAGCTCGTGCTGTTCACCAACGGCAGCCACGTCCCGTCACCGAAGATCGCCGAGGGACTGCGTGACGACGGCCTCCACGTCGCCGACGACGAGGTGCTCACCCCCGTGGACAGCGCCACCGCGTGGCTCCAGGGTCATCCCCAACGCCACCCCGTGCACGCGTTCGCCACGGACAGCGTCCGGGCGTTCATGAGCGAGAACGGCGTGCCGACCACGGACGCCGAGGACGCCGGCGCGGTGTTCGTCGCTCACCTCGCCCAGGTCTCGCTCGACGAGGTGGAGCGAGCGGCTCGCGCCATCACCAACCGCGCCGCGCCGCTGTTCACCTCCAGCTACGTCCGCGGTTACGCGGGCGCCAACGGCATCATCTACAGCCGCGGCGCGATGATCACGGCGGCCATCGCCAAGGTCGCCGGTGTGCGGCCGCGGGTGCTGGGCAAGCCGTCACGGGCCGCGGTCGCCGCCCTCCAGCATCGGCTCGGGGTGCGCGCCGACGAGATCGCGGTGGTCGGCGACGACCTCGGCATGGACGTCGCCCTGGGCAAGATCGGCGGCTCGCAGACAGTCCTGGTCCGCAGCGGCATCAGCGGCACGATCGACCTCGAGACCGTCCCGGCCAAGCGGCGGCCCGACGGCGCCGTCGACCGGGTGGCGGACCTGCTCGAACTGCTCTAGCGTCGTTGTCCCGGGTCAGGGCGCCAGACAGCGCTCAGGTGCGCACCTGAGCGCCGGCGATCTCGGCGTCCAGGATCGCGCGCCAGACGATCTCGCCGTTGGCGGGCATCGGCAGCGTCCGCACCCCCAGGTGCGAGAGGGCGTCGACCACCGCGTTGTGCACCGCCGGCGTCGCGCCGATCGTCCCTGACTCGCCGATGCCCTTGGCTCCCAGCGGGTTGACTGGGGTGGGGGTCTCCATCTGGATGCGCTCGAACGAGGGAAGCTCCGCCGCGCTCGGGATGCAGTAGGTCACCAGGTTGGCATGCTGGGGGTTGCCGTCGGAGTCGTAGCGGACCTCCTCGTAGAGCGCCTGAGCGATGCCGGCGGCCAGTCCGCCGTGGACCTGACCGTCGGCGACCAGGGGGTTGATGATCCGGCCGGCGTCGTCGCAGGCGATCATCCGGATCAGGCGGACCGAGCCCGTGTCCGCGTCGATCTCGACGACGGCGACATGGGCGCCGAAGGGGAAGGTCGGCGTCTCGGGCTTGAAGTCGGTCTCCGCGCTCAGCTCGGTCAGGCGCCCGTCCTCCTGCAACCGCTCGGCCAGCTCCGCCCAGCCCAGCGACGGCTGCGTCGAGCCGGTCACATGGAAGCTGCCCGTGTCCAGGTCGAGCACCATGTCCTCCGGGCTGGCCTCCAGCGCGTCGGCGGCGAGCTGCTTGGCACGGTCCACGAGGATCTCCGACGCCTGCCCGGCCGCGGCGCCGCCGATCTGGGTCGACTTGGAGCCGTAGGTCCCGGTTCCGCGCGGCACCCGGTCGGTGTCTCCTGCGACCACCTGGATGTTGTCCAGGTCGATCCCGGTGCGCTCCGACACGATCTGGGCGAACGTCGTCTCGTGGCCCTGGCCATGGGAGAAGGATCCGGTCCGGACGATCGCGCCCCCGTCCTCGGTGATCTCGACCGCTCCGAACTCACCTTCGCCGATCCCGTTGGTGATCTCGACGTAGACGCTGATGCCGATGCCCAGCAGCGTGCGCGAGCCGTTGGCCCGGCGGCTCTCCTGCTCGCGGCGCAGCTCCTCGTAGCCCGCCTGCTCGAGCGCGCGCTCCAGTGCCCCGGAGTAGTCCCCGATGTCGTAGGTGGCGCCGGCAGCGGTCTGGATGGGGAACTTCTCGTTGGCGATGAAGTTGCGCCGGCGGATCTCCGCGGGATCCAGCCCCGCCTCGACGGCGTACATGTCGACCGCCCGCTCGATCATCTGGGTGGCCTCGGGGCGACCCGCGCCGCGCACCGGGCCCACCGGCGTCGAATTGGAGACGACCGCGGTGATGTCGACCTCGATCTTGGGGATGTCGTAGACGCCGCTGGACATCATCTGGGTCAGCACCGCGAGGAAGGCCCCGATGCCGGGGTAGGCGCCGGCGTCCTGGAGCAGCTTGACCCGCAGCGCCTTGAACGTGCCGTCCCTGGTGCCGCCCAGCTCGAAGTCGGCCCACTGGGCGCGACCGTGATGCATGGCCACCATGTGCTCGGACCGCGTCTCGGTCCACCTGACCGGCCGGCCGGTCGCGCGGGCGAGGGCGCCCATGAGGATGTCCTCGACGTCAAACCCCTTGCCGCCGAAGCCGCCGCCGACGTCGGGCGCGATCACGCGGACCTGCTCGGGCTCGAGCCCGAGGGTGGCGGCGATGCCGGCCTTGTCCTGGTGGGGGGTCTGCGTCGACAGACGGATCGTCAGCTTCTCGTTCTCGAACTCGGCCACCGTCGAGCGGGGCTCGATGGGCAGCGCGAGCAGCCTCGGACTCTCGTTTGAGCCCTTGATGACGATGTCGCAGCCGGCGAACAGGTCCTCGTCGCCGGCGCCCGGGATCCGCAGGCACGTGTTGGAGCCCGACGGCTCGAAGAGCAGGACCTCGTCCTTGACGACCTGGCGGATGTCGGTGACGGCCGGCAGCGTGTCGTAGTCGACGGCCACCAGCTCGGCGGCATCGACGGACGCCTCACGCGAGTCGGCCACCACGGCGGCCACGATCTCGCCCACGTAGCGGACCTTGTCGGTGGCCATGGGTGGCCGGAACATGCTCTCGTGGACCTGAAGCATCGGCGGGGGCGGGGTCGGATGCAGGCCCAGATCGGCCGCGGTGAACACCTGGACGCCGGGCCGCGCGCGGGCCTCGTCGGCGTCGATGGAGGTGATCGTGCCGTGCGCCACGTAGGAGCGCACGAACGTGACGTGCATTGCGTTCTCAATCTTGGTGTCGTCCACGTAGCGCCCGAGGCCGAGGAGGAAGCGCGGGTCCTCCCGGCGGCGAATCCGCTGTCCGATTCCGGTGGCCATCAGGCGTTTTCCTTTCCGACGGGGCCAAACATGCAGGGGCATTGTTATCAGCTTGGGCCGCCATCGCCAGTCAATCCGCGCATTCGCGGTTGTCCGGCGGCGCAACGGCGGGTAGCCGATTGCACGGACCACGTCGCGTGTGAAAGGTTTTGCGCCCATGAGCGACGTGATCGGAACCGACGTGCTCATCGTGGGCACCGGGCCGGCGGGAGCCACCGCCGCCCTGACGCTGGCCACGCTCGGGGTGGAGCACCTGGTGGTGACCAAGTACCGCTGGACCGCCAACACTCCGCGTGCCCACATCACCAACCAGCGCACCGTCGAGGTCTTCCGCGATCTGGGGGTCGAGGAGGACATCAAGGCCAACGGCACGCCCCAGCACCTGATGGGCGACACCGTGTTCTGCACGAGCCTCTCCGGCGATGAGATCGGGCGGGTGCGGACGTGGGGGACCCACCCGGCCCGGCAGGCCGACTACACGCTGGCCAGCCCGTGCACCCACTGCGACCTGCCCCAGACGCTGCTGGAGCCGATCCTCGTCGGACACGCCGCGCAGCGCGGCTCGCGGATCCGCTTTGACACCGAGTACCTGGGTCTGACCCAGCGCGACGACGACGTCGAGGTGCGGGTGCGCGACCGCGTGTCGGGCAGCGAGTACACGATCATCGCCAAGTACGTGATCGGCGCCGACGGGGGGCGCAGCCAGATCGCGCGCGACGTCGACCTGCCCTTCGAGGGTCAGATGGACGTGGCCGGCTCGATGAACATCGTCTTCTCCGCGGATCTCAGCGCGAAGGTCGCTCACCGGCCGAGCGTCCTCTACTGGGTCCTTCAGCCGGGCTCGGACATCGGCGGCATCGGCCTGGGCCTGGTGCGCATGGTGCGGACCTGGAACGAGTGGCTGATCGTGTGGGGCTATGACATCTCAGAGCCCGCGCCGCAGCTCGACGACGAGGCCGCCACCGCGATCGCTCACAACCTCATCGGCGACGACAGCATTCCGATCACGATCCGTTCCACCTCGCTGTGGGGCAACAACAAGTGGTACGCGACCCGCTACCGCGCGGGACGGGTGTTCTGCATGGGCGATGCCGTGCACCGCCATCCGCCGTCCAACGGGCTGGGCTCCAACACCTCCGCCCAGGACGCCTACAACCTGTGCTGGAAGCTGGCCTTCGTCCTGCGCGGTCAGGCCGGCCCCGGGCTGCTGGACAGCTATGACACGGAGCGCTCGCCCATCGGCAGGCAGATCGTCCTGCGCGCCAACAAGTCGATCGAGGAGTTCGGTCCCATCTTCGAGGCGCTCGGCATCACCGACACCAGCGACCCCGACGTCATGAACGAGCGCATGCGGGCGCGCGCCGACGACAGCGCCGAAGGTGCGCAACGCCGCGAGCGGCTGCGCAAGGCGCTCGAGCTCAAGGACTACGAGTTCAATGCCCACGGCGTCGAGATGGGCCAGCGCTACCGGTCAGGCGCGGTCGTCAGCGACGGGACGCCGGAGCCCGAGTACACCCGCGATCCGGAGCTCTACTACCACCCGACGACGTGGCCGGGGGCGCGGCTGCCCCACTGCTGGCTGGGCGACGACGGTCACAAGGTGTCCACCCACGACCTCGCCGGCAAGGGCCGCTTCTCCCTGCTCACCGGCATCTCGGGCCGGCGCTGGGCGGACGCCGCGCAGGCGGTGAGCGCCACGCTGGGCATCGAGATCGCCGCGCACGTGATCGGTCCCGGCCGCCGGTACATCGACCTCTATGACGACTGGACGCGCCTGCGCGAGGTCGGCGAGGACGGCTGCGTCCTGGTCCGCCCCGACGCCCACGTCGGCTGGCGCGCCGCGACGATGCCCGAGGACCCGGCCGGCGAGCTCGAGCACGTGCTCCGCACGATCCTGGACCGCCCGCGCGGCGGCGGCGGGGGTCAGGGGTCCACGAACTCCGCGGGCTCGGAGGCGAACCCGGCGGCGACGGCCGCGAGCTGATTGGGCGATCCGATCAGCCCGAGCGCCAGCTCGGCCTCCAGCGCCAGCGTCCGCTGCGCGTCACCCGTCCACGACTCGTCATACAGCCGCTTGGCCGCGCGCACCGCGTCCGG
This sequence comes from Solirubrobacteraceae bacterium, assembly GCA_049287845.1. Taxonomy (GTDB): domain Bacteria; phylum Actinomycetota; class Thermoleophilia; order Solirubrobacterales; family Solirubrobacteraceae; genus Palsa-465. The sequence goes on from JBAQGP010000439.1 coordinate 7,494, forward strand.
TGAGCGCCCCGCGATCTGGTTGGCCAGCTCCCGGGCAGCGGCCAGCGGATCGTCGGCCACGCGGGTGACGACGCCCAGGCGCGCCGCCTCGGCCCCGTCGAACACGCGGCCGGTGAACGTCAGCTCCTTGGCCACGTCGATGCCCACCAGGCGGGGCAGCGTGCGCGTGATCGACATGTCGGGCACCAGGCCCCACTTGACCTCCATCACCGACAGGCGGGTCCCCGGCGCGGCGATGCGGATGTCGGCGCCCAGAGCGATCTGCAGACCGCCGCCCAGGCAGTTGCCGTGCAGGGCGGCGATGACCGGCATCGGAAGCTCCAGCCACGCATGGGCGGCGCGCTGAAACCAGTTGGGCACGTCGCCGCGGACCCGCTCCATCAGGCCATCGAGGCCGCTGCCGGCGGCCATGATGCTGACCAGGTCCAGCCCGCTGGAGAAGCTCGGTCCGTCGCCGTGCAGCACCACCACCCGGACGCCGGACTGAGCCGACAGGCGGTCAGCGGCGCCGATGATCTGCTCGAACATGCCGACGTCGAGCGCGTTGTGCTTGTCCGGTCGCGTCAGGGTGACCGTGGCCACGTGATCGGCGACCTCCACGCTCACCCGCTGCTCTTCGGTCATCGGCCCTCCACCGTGACCGCGTCGCCCACGCGCACCGCCCCGCCCTCGAGGACCTCCCCGAAGATTCCGAAGGCGAGCGGCTCGGTGGTGCCGATCTTGTGGCGGTAGGTGGCCAGCAGCTTCAGGGTGTCGAGATCGTCGGCCCCGGTCTCCGGATCGCGGGTGGTGATGACGCATCGCCCGACATGCCCGCAGGGGCGGACCAGCGCCGAGCCGACACGCACGCCACGCCCCAGCCAGCCGTCCTCCTCGTAGGCCTTGATCCCATCGACCTCGATGAGCATGCGAAAGCGCCGCCCGTCGACCCCGTCGCGCTCGGCCACCGACGCCAGGTGATGCAGCGAGGCTCGGGACATCATCGAGATGGCGCCGCGCCTTCCCCGGTCGACCGCACCGCCGTCGGCCACGAGCCGCAGCGGCTGCTCGAAGAATCCTGACAGCGCGTCGTTGAACGGTCCGCGCACCACGCGCGCCTCTCTGGGGCGGTTGAAGAAGCTGGTGGTGACCGTGCCGTCGTACGCCACTTCGCCGCAGGCCTTCGTGCCGTCCGCAAACACGAGTGTCAGTGCCTGCGCCGACGGGTCGTAGTCGGCCACGACCGTCTGCAGGTACTTGAGGTTCTTGCCGTTCACCATCCGGCCGCGCTCATCGATGATGTAGAAGACGCGGTTGCCGAGGGCCCCGCGATCTCCCAGCTCGACCGTGTCGACCTCGGTTACGCGCATGCCCTTGACAGGAGTGACGGCCAGCGCCGTGACGGTGATCGGCATGCCCCCAGTGTGCCCTGTCGGGCGGTCAGGCCGCCTCCTGGCCGGCCGTCAGGCCGCCGCCTGGTCGGCCCAGTCGCGATAGAGCTGCCAGTAGCGGCCCTCGGCCGCCAGCAGCTCGTCGTGGGTGCCCTGCTCGACGATGCTGCCGTGCTCCATGACCAGGATCCGAGTGGCATGGCGGATCGTGGAGAGCCGGTGGGCGATCACGATCGCCGTGCGCCCGGCCACCAGGCGCCGCAGACCCGCCTCGATGAGGCTCTCGGTGTGCACGTCGACGTTGGCGGTCGCCTCGTCGAGGACGAGGATCCGCGGATCGGCCACCAGCGCCCGCGCGAAGGCCACGAGCTGACGCTGGCCGGCGGAGAGCTGAACGCCGCGCTCGCCGACCTCGGTGTCGTAGCCCTGCGGCAGCGCCATGATGAAGTCGTCGGCGCCGACCGCCCGCGCGGCGTCGCGCAGCTGGGCCTCGGTGACCTGCCCCCGCCCGCCCTGGCCGAAGGCCAGGTTGTCGCGCACGGTGCCGCTGAACAGGAAGCCCTCCTGGGGCACCATCCCCATCTGCGAGCGCAGCGAGTGAGCGGTGACGGCGCGCAGGTCGTGGCCGTCGACCCGCACCGCGCCCTCGGTGGGGTCATAGAAGCGGGCCACCAACTTGGCGAACGTCGACTTCCCCGCGCCGGTCTCCCCCACGAGGGCCACCGTCTCCCCGGGGGCGATGGTCAGGTCGATGTCGCGCAGCGCCCAGGCGCCGTCGTCGGCGGAGCCGTAGCGGAAGGACATGTTGTCGAAGGTCACCTCGCCGCGGATCTGCCCGAGCTCTGCCGCGTCGGGCGCGTCGGACAGCTCGGGCTTCTCGTCCAGCAGCGAGAAGATCTTGTCCAGCGCCGCCATGCCCGACTGGTATGTGGTGTAGAGCTGCGAGAGCTGCTGAATGGGGTCGAAGAAGTTGTTGAGCGCGGCGATGAAGCCGAACACCACGCCGGTCAGCGTGTGGCCGTTGATCGCCTCGAAGCCGCCGATGAGGAGGATCTCCACCGTGACCAGCCCCGAGAGCAGCTCCACTCCCGGGAAATAGGCGGCGTTGAGCTTGACCGTGGTCATGTTGGCGCGGCGGTTCTCCTCGTTGAGCGCCTTGAACTGGGCGATGTGGCGGCGCTCCTGACCAAAGGCGCGTACCACGCGCATGCCCGACAGCGTCTCCTGCAGGTGGCCGGTGATCGCCGCGATCTTCTCGCGCGTGAGCCGGTAGGCGTCGGCCGACGCGATCCGGAAGGCCAGCCCGCCGAGGCCGAGGATCGGCAGCGCGATGAACGTGAGCAGCGCCAGGTGGACGTCGAGCACGAGCAGGATCGCCACCACGCCGAGCAGGGTGAGGCTCGACTGGATGAGCGTGGCCAGCCCGTCCTCGACGAGCTGATCGAGCGCCTCCACGTCGTTGGTCATACGGCTGATGAGCACGCCGGCGCGGTTGCGCGAGTAGAAGCCGATCGACAGCGACTGCAGGTGGGCGAACAGCTTGAGCCGCAGGTCCTGGAGCGCGCGCTGGCCCACCCAGCCCACCAGGTAGGTCTGGGCGTAGGTGGCGACGCCGTAGACGACCGCCGAGACCAGGAAGGCGACCACGATCAGGTCCAGAGCGCCGGTGTCGCGGCGGCGGATGCCCTGGTCGATAGCCAGCTTGGCCAGCGGCGCGGGGGCCAGCGCCGCTGCGGTGGCGGCCACCAGCGCGACGAACATCGCCGCCACCCGCCAGCGGTAGGGGGCCAGCAGCTCGGCCAGGCCTCGAAGCTTTCGACCGCGCCCGCCGGTCTCGTGCAGGCGGCGCCGCAGCTCCGCGCTTCGGCTCAGACCCCCGTTC
>JBAQGP010000440.1:0-3610 GCA_049287845.1 Solirubrobacteraceae bacterium
CGCCCTGGGCGCCGCGGTCCGCGCCGACGCCCGCATCACGCCCCAGCCAGGCAGCCCGGCCACGCTGGTGGCCATGAGCGGCGGCGTGGACAGCGCCGTCGCGGCCCACCTGTGCACCCAGACGGGCGCGACGCTGGCGGTCACGCTTCAACTGTGGGGAGACGCTGAGAACGACGCTGAGCGCAGCTGCTGCTCGGCCACAGCGGTCGCCCAGGCGCGCTCACTGGCTCACCAGATGGGGATCCCTCACTTCACCATCGACCTGCGCGAGGAGTTCCGCGCCGGAGTGGTGGATCCGTTCATTGCCGGCTACGCGGCGGGCGAGACCCCCAATCCGTGCGTCGGCTGCAACGGCCATGTCCGGTTGGACGCGATGCTCGAGCTGGCCGATCGCCTGGGCTGCTCCGCGCTGGCCACGGGTCACTACGCGCGCACCGCCGAGTCAGAGCATGCGCGCGGCCCCCTGCTGCGCGCCGCCGCCGACAGCGCGAAGGACCAGACCTACATGCTGGCCGCGCTGAAGCCCGAGTCGCTGTCGCGGATGCGCTTCCCCCTGGGGGAGCTGCACAAGCCGCGCGTGCGCGAGATCGCGGCCCAGGCGGGCCTGCCGGTGGCGTCCAAGGTCGATTCCCAGGACCTGTGCTTTCTGGCCGGCACCAGCCGGGCGCGGTTCATGGAGCGCCACGGCGGCATCGAGGGCCACCCCGGTGAGATCGTCGACAGCCGCGGAGCGGTCCTCGGCGGGCACGACGGCCAGCATCGCTTCACCGTCGGCCAGCGCCGCGGGATCGGTATCCATGCCACCGAGCCGCTCTACGTGCTCGGCAAGGACGGCGCCAGCGGGCGGGTCACCGTGGGCACGCGCGAGGAGCTGCAGACCGATCGTGTCGCCATCCGCGCCGTGCGCCTGCACCGCGATGCCAGCCGCGTCAACAGCGTCAAGCTTCGCTACCGCCAGCGCCCGCTCCCCGCCCGTGTCGCCGGCGCTCCCGGCTATCCCGGCTACCCCGGCGAGGGTCGTCACCGCTCACTGTCGCTGCAGCTCGCCGAGCCCGTCGACGGGGCGGCGCCTGGCCAGCTGGCCTGCCTGATGGACCGCGATCTGGTCGTGGGGTGGGGGACGATCGACGGGCGAGCGGGCCGCGGTCACACCTAGACTTCCAGTCTCATGACCTCTGACGAGATCCGCCGCACCTTCCTCGAGTTCTTTGAGTCCCAGGACCACCTGCGGTTGCCGTCAGCGTCGCTCGTCCCGTCCGAGCATGACCCCTCGGCGCTGTTCACGATCGCGGGAATGCACCCGCTCAAGGCTTATTTCGCCGGTATCGAGCCGCCGCCGCACCCGCGCGTGACCACGTGCCAGAAGACGTTTCGCACCGGGGACATCGAGATCATCGGCACCACCACCCGCCATCTCACCTTCTTCGAGATGCTGGGCAACTTCAGCTTCGGTGACTACTTCAAGCGTGAAGCCGCCCGATTCGCCTGGAGCCTCTCCACCGAGGGGTTCGGATTCAATCCCGACGACATCTGGATCACCGTGTTCGCGGGCGACGAGGAGCTGGGACTCGGGCCTGACCAGGAGGCGATCGACGCCTGGCGGGAGATCGGGGTCCCGCGGGAGCGCATCGTCGAATGCCCGCGCTCGGAGAATTTCTGGCAGTCCGGACCGCTGGGGCCATGCGGGCCATGCTCGGAGCTGTACCTGGACCGCGGGGTCGAGCACGGCAAGCCCGACGACCTTCCCGGTGGCGAGAACGAGCGCTTCATGGAGTACTGGAACCTCGTGTTCATGGAGATGGATCAGAACCCCATCAACGTGCTCACCCCGCTGCCGGCCAAGAACATCGACACCGGACTGGGGCTCAATCGCCTCGCCTGCATCCTTCAGGGCAAGGCAACCGTGTTCGAGACCGACCAGTTCGCGCCGCTCATCGAGCTGGGCGAGCAGCTCTCCGGTCGCCGGTACGCAAGCGATTTCGCCACCGATCGCGCGCTGCGCGTGCTCGCCGACCACAGCCGGTCGATGACCTTCCTGCTCGGGGACGGCGTGGTGCCGTCCAACGAGGACCGCGGCTACGTCCTGCGCCGCATCATGCGCCGCTCCATCCAGCACGGCCGCGGGCTGGGGTTGGAGTCGGGCTTTTTGGAGCGCTACGCCGATATGGTCACCGAGCTGATGGGCTCGGAGTACCCGCAGCTCGGAGCGCGGCGCGACACCATCCGCCGCTGGATGGCCGCCGAGGAGGAGAGCTTCGGGCGCACACTGGAGCAGGGCCTCAAGCGCCTGGACGATCTGATCGCGCGAGCGCGCGAGAGCGACGAGGAGGGCATCGCCGCGTCCGACGCCTTCCTGTTGCACGACACGTACGGCTTCCCCATCGATCTCACCCTCGAAATCGTCGCCGAGCACGGCCTCGGCGTGGACGAAGAGGGCTTCGAAGTCCTCATGGACGATCAGCGCACCCGGGCCCGGGAGGGTTCGCGCGGCGACCGCGTCGCCGACGGCATGCGCGAGAAGGCGGCCGCGCTGTCGGGCGGTGCCGGGTTTGCCACGGAGTTCGTCGGCTATGAGTCGACCGACGCCGAGACGACGATCGGCGCCGCCGTCTCAGACGACGGCGACGTCCTGGTCAAGCTGGTCGAATCGCCGTTCTACCCCACCGGCGGGGGCCAGGTGGCCGACACCGGCGTGGTGGAATGCCAGGGCGGCAGCTGTCGTGCCACCGTCCTCGACGTCATCCGCCTCGGGACCGACCAGGTCGTGCGGCTCAAGCCTGAGCACGGGACTTTCGAGCCGGGCGAGCGGGTGCACGCCCATGTGGACCGCGCCGCCCGCCACGCCACCGCCTGCAACCACACCGCCACCCACCTCCTGCACGCCTCGCTGCGCAAGCGGCTCGGCACCCACGTGCACCAGGCCGGCTCCTACGTCGGCCCCGACAAGCTGCGCTTCGACTTCACCCACTCGAGCGCCCTGAGCGCCGAGCACCTGCGCCAGGTGGAGGATGACGTCAATCGCTGGATCGTCGAGAGCCACCCGGTGCGGGCGATCAGCACCTCGCTCGACGAGGCCAAGCGCCTGGGGGCGATGGCCCTGTTCAACGAGAAATACGGCGAGGTGGTGCGCATGGTCGAGGTCGGCGACGGGTCATTCTCCCGCGAGTTGTGCGGCGGCACGCACGTGCACAACAGCGCTGAGATCGGACTGTTCCGGATCGTCACCGAGACATCGAGCGCGGCCAACGTCCGCCGGATCGAGGCCATCACCGGTCCCGAGGCGATCCACCTGTTCCGCGGCCGCGACCGCGAGCTCCAGGCGGTGGCCGACACGCTGCGCGTCCCGGCCGGACGCGTCGTGGACTCCGTCCAGAAGCTCTCCGAGCGCGTCCGTGAGCTCGAGCGTGCGGCCAAGCGCGGCGGCGCCGCCAACGGTGCGGTCGACATCGACGGCCTCGTCGCGACGGCGACCACGAGCGACGGCGCCAGCATTCTCACCGCCGCCGTCGAGGTCGCCGACGGCCAGGCGCTGCTCGATCTGGCCGACCGCCTCAAGGGCAAGCTGGGCGACGCCGCGATCGTGCTGGGGACCGCCGGTGAAGGCCGGGTG
>JBAQGP010000441.1:0-3135 GCA_049287845.1 Solirubrobacteraceae bacterium
GGTCGACGCGATCGACGCCGACCTGGCGCGGAGCTCTAGGGGCGGTAGATCAAGTGCTGCCCCAGCAGCTGCGTGACCGTTACGAACGTGTAGCCACGCGCGCGCAGGGTGGCGATGATGTCGGGGAGGGCGGCCAGGGTCTCAGACCGGTCCCCACCACCGTCGTGCATGATCACGATCGCGCCGGGGTGCGCGTTGGCCAGCACGTTGCCCTGGATGTCTCCCACCCCCGGCCGGGACCAGTCGCGGGGGTCGATGTCCCACTGAATGGTCGTGAACCCCAGCGACCGCGCCTCGGCAATCAGGGCTGGGCTCACCGACCCGTACGGCGCCCGGAACAGGCAGGGGGTGAATCCGCCGGTGGCCTTGCGGATCGCGGCCACCGTCTCGTCGATCTGCGACGCCGCGAGGGCGCCCCCGCCGGCCACGTCGAGGTGGCTCCACGTGTGATCGCCGATCATGTCGCCATCGGCGAGCATGCGGCGCTCGATCGCGCCGCCTTCGCTGTACTGGGCGATGTACTCGCCGACCTCGAAGAACGTCGCCGGAACTCTCTCGCGCTCGAGTAGCGCCAGGAACTGCGGGGTCTGGTACCACGGGCCGTCATCGAAGGTGAGGGCGATCTCTCGGCGGCGGGTGGTGATGCCGCCCACGAAGGGTGCCCCGGCGGCGGTGCAGCCGGTGGGCTGGGGCGGATGCAGCTGGGCGACATCCCCTTTCGCCGGCCACAGGGTCACGCACGCGGCCCCCTTGGGCGTGGCGCAATGCGGTACCGCGAGGGTGCTTCGCACCTGCCAGCGGATCGGCCTGTAGCCGCTCTGAATCGCTGACGGCATGAACGTCGCGGTGAGCTGTGTCGGCCCCGCCCTGGTGACGGTGGCAGCGATGATCGCCGGCGGGCCGAGCCGCGCCTGGCCCCCCGCGATGCCGATGATCCGCTGGTATCTCAGACGGGCGGTGGTCTGACCGGCGCGCGGCCCCACCAGGCAGACCTGCCCGGTCGCCTCGGCGTCAGCGACGCGCTCGATGACCAGGCACAGCGAGCGCCCGGCCTGCCCGAGCGCCGCGGGCGAGAAGGGCGTCCGCATCTCCAGGCTCCACACCACATCCTCGCCGGACTGCGTCAGCGACGCGGTCTTGACTGCCAGCGGGAGACGCCCCGGGGCGGCGCCGTGCGCCGACGCGCCGGAGACGACCAGCGCCAGCAACCCCATCACCATTCCCACTGCCCCTCTGCGCACCACGTGGGGACTATAGGTCAGCGGGACGCGCGCCCGAGCGCGCCGGACCCATAAACTGCCGGACTTCGTGTCTTCCCCCGTGTGCATAGTGGGCGGGACGGGAGCGCTTGGTTTTGGCCTGGCCGTGCGGCTGGGTCGCGCCGGCGTCCCGATCGTCATCGGATCGCGTGACAGCGGCCGCGCGCAGGAGGCAGCGGCCAAGGCGCAGGCGCTCGTCGCCGGGGCGACCGTCTCGGGCGCGGACAACGCCGAGGCCGTGCAAGGGGCGGAGATCGTCATCCTCAGCGTGCCCTTCCGCTCGCAGTCGGAGACGCTCACCAACCTCAAGAGTGCGCTCGCGCCCGAGCAGCTCGTGATCGACGCCACCGTGCCGCTGGCGGCGGCGGTGAGCGGCAAGGCGACCCGCACCCTCGGGGTGTGGCAGGGCTCCGCGGCCCAGCAGGCCCAGGAGATGGCCCCCGACGGCGTCCGGGTCGTGTCGGCGTTTCACTCCGTCAGCGCGGCCCTCCTCAGCGACCTCGATCACGAGCTGGACGAGGACGTGCTGGTATGCGGTGACCGCAAGGCCGACAAGGCCAAGGTCATCGAGCTGGTGGACAAGATCGACGGGCTTCGCGCCGTGGACTGCGGCCCCCTGGAGATGGCGCGCATCGTCGAGCAGTTCACGCCGCTGCTCATCTCCATCAACGTGCGCCACAAGGCGCGGGCCGGCATCAAGATCACGGGCCTGGACTGAGTGCGGCAGACGGCGGTCAGGGCTCCGGGGTCGCGGCCCGCGGTCCCATGAGCCTGACGGGACCGGTCGTGGTGCTGGCCGGCGGGACCGGCGGGGCGAAGCTGGCGCGCGGCATGCTCGACGTCATCGGCGCCGGTCACCTGGTCGTCGTCGCCAACACGGGCGATGACATCGAGATCTACGGCGGTCACGTCTCCCCTGACCCCGACCTGGTCACGTTCTGGCTCGCCGACCGCATCGATGAAAGAGGCTGGGGGCTGAAGGACGACACGTTCTCGGTCATGGACGGCCTGCGAGAGCTGGGAGTCGACGTCTGGTTCAACCTCGGCGATCACGACCTCGCCATCGCCATCGAGCGTGCCCGAGCACTGGACCAGGGCGCGCGCCTGACCGAGGCCCAGTCGCGGATCGGCGCGGCCCTTGGCGTACACGCCCGGGTGCTGCCGATGTCCGACAAGCCGGTGCGCACCCGGATCATGGTCGACGGGAGCTGGCTCTCGCTCCAGGAGTTCCTCATCCGCCGGGGCGGCGAGGGGCCCATCCAGGACGTCGACTTCCGCCACGCGCGCGCGTCGGCGCCCTCGCCCGAGGTGCTCGAGGCCATCGCGACCGCGCGGGCCATCGTCATCGGCCCGTCCAACCCGGTGATCTCCATCGGGCCCATCCTCGCCGTGCCCGGTGTGACCGAGGCGCTCGCAGCGAGCCCCGGCGCCGTCGTCGCCGTCAGCCCGCTGGTCAACGGCCGGGTCCTCAAGGGCCCGACCGAGGCCTGCCTGCGATGGGCGCGCCGAACCGTCTCGAGCGCCGGGATCGCGGAGACCTACCACGGCATCATCGACGGCCTGGTGGCCGACCAGCGCACCCGCGCGCTTCCCGTCCTGGAGACGAGCGTGCTCATGGACGATGGCCCCGCACGGCGCCGCGTGGCCGAGCAGGCGCTCCAGTTCGCGCTGGGACTGCGGAAATGACGGCGTACAAACCGCTTGCGGGCGGGTCCGCCCGAGCGCGAGCTAGCGTGTAGCCGCCGTGGCGACCTTCGCGATCCTTCCCATCAAGACGCTCGACGAGGCCAAGACTCGGCTCGCCGACGAGCTCGACCCTCGGCCCCGTCGGGCGCTGGTGGAGGCCATGTTCTCCGACGTGCTCGTCGCCCTGCGC
>JBAQGP010000442.1:0-7462 GCA_049287845.1 Solirubrobacteraceae bacterium
GAACAGGCCGAACACGATCGACGGCACGCCGGTCATGACGTCGACGAAGTAGCGCGTCACGTTGGCAAAGCGACCCTCCTTGCCGTACTCGGTGAGATACAGGGCGACGCTGATCCCGATCGGGACCGCGATGAGCGTCGCCACCCCGACGATCTCGAGCGTGCCCACGATCGCGCTGCGGATCCCCCCGGGTTGCCGAAGAAGTTGCCGCTGGGGTCGGTGGTGAAGAAGCTGCCGCTCCACGAGCCCAGGCCCTTGTAGAGCAGGTAGGAGATGTTGAGGCCCAGGGGAACCAGCGCCAAGCCGGTTCCGGCCATGAGCACCACGCGCATGGCGGCGTCCTTGCGCTTGCGCCCGCTGCTGGTCTGAGGAAGCAGTGAATCGCTGGAAATGCTCATCAGTTCGCTCCCGCGCTGCTCGCCGCGCTGAAGACCCCGCTCGTGGCCGCGGGCGGCTCAGCCTCGGGGGCGGCCATGCGTCGCGTGCCGCGGCGGACGAACCACCGCGCCAGGATGTTGACGAGCAGCGTCAGCACGAACAGCACCAGCCCGGCGGCGAACAGCGCCGACGCGTGCAGCGGCTGGTTGGCGGCCTCGCCGAACTCGTTGGCGATCACGGCCGCCAGCGTGTACCCCTGGTCGAACAGGTGCTTGCCGATCGTCGGCGCGTTGCCGATGGTCAGCACCACCGCGATCGTCTCACCGATGGCGCGGCCCAACCCCAGCATCGCCCCGCCGGTGATGCCGGGGCGCGCGTAGGGAAGGACGGTCATGCGAATCATCTCCCACCGTGTGGCGCCGAGGGCGAGCGCGGCCTCCTTGTTCTCGGACGGCACGGTGGCCAGCACCTCGCGGGCGATCGCGGACACGATCGGGAGGATCATGATCGCCAGGATGAGCCCCGCGATGAAGTAGTTGCCCGGCGTGATCGTGCTGGCGCCCCCGCCGATGAACGGGATGAACGAGAACGTGTTGGCAACCCACTTCTCGGCGGGTTCGAGCTTGGGGCCCAGCACGAACACGCCCCACAGCCCGTAGACGACTGACGGGACGGCCGCCAGCAGATCCACGAGCATGCTCAGCGGAGCGCGAGCGCGGCGCGGGCACAGCTCGGTGAGGTAGAGGGCGGTCGCCACCGCCACCGGGACCCCGATGAGCAGCGCGATGGCGGAGGTGATGAGGGTCCCCACCACCAGCGGCGCGCCGTGGAAGATGCTGCGGCTGATGTCCCAGTCGTTGCCGAAGATGAAGCTCAGACCGAACGAGTTCAGCGCCTTCGTCGACTCGCCGATGAGGCGGACGAAGAAGTACCCGATGAGCAGCAGGATCAGGACCGCCAGGGCGGTCAGACCCCACTGCAGCACCTGATCCGGTAGCCGTGACGCCGGCGACCGCTGAATCGCGGAGCGGCCGCCGGTCACGGTGGTGGCGCTTGCCTCCATACGGCTTGGTCCCTGACTCGCGACTGTCTAGGAGATCGGCGAGCCGTTGCAGGTCATGGTGGCCAGCTGCGCGTTGTCCTTGGCCGCCAGCGAGGACGGCAGCGGCGCGTAGGGCAGCTTGTTGCCGCCGGAGCCGAGCGTCTGCTGGCCGGCGCCGAACGCGTAGGCCAGGAACGACTTCAGACCCTTGGCCGTCGCCGCGCTCTCCTTGTCGTCCTTGCACGGGTCCTTGTAGACGTCGAGGAAGGTCTGGGACACGATCGGGTAGGAACCGGCGCCCTTCGAGTCGATCGTCGAGATGCCCAGATCCGACGGGACCGCGATCCCGTTGGCCGCCGACGAGGTGTTGTCGATCGTCGGCAGCACGTAGGAGCTGCCGTTCTTGACGGCGGCGTAGGTGAAGCCGTTCTCCAGCGCGTAGGCCTGCTCGACGTAGCCGACCGCGCCCTGGGTCTGCTTGACCGCCGCAGCGACGCCCGCGTTCTTCGCCGCGCCGGTGCCCACCGGCCACTTGACGTCCTTGTCGGCGCCGATCGACGACTTCCAGCTGGGGCTGACGTCAGAGAGGTACGTCGTGAAGCCCTTGGTCGTGCCCGATGAGTCCGAGCGGTGCACGATGGTGATGGCCGTGCTGGGCAGGCTCATCCCAGGGTTCAGCGCCTTGATCGCCGGGTCGTTCCAGGTCTTGATCTTGCCGCTGAACATGCCGGCCAGCGTCGGGCCGTCGAGCTTGAGGCCGGTCTTGATGCCGGGCAGGTTGTAGGACACCGTGATCGCGCCGAAGGCAACCGGGAACTGGAGGACCGGGCCCTTCATCGCCTTGGTGTCCGTGGACTTGAGCGCCGGGTCGGAGCCGGCGAAGTCGACCGTCGCGGTCTGGAGGTCCGCCACGCCGGTGCCCGAGCCGACGCCGTTGTAGTTGACGGTGAGGCCCTTGCTCTTGAGGTTGGAGCCCCACTGCTGGTAGATCGGCAGGGCCAGGGTCGAGCCGGCGCCGTTGAGCGTCGCCGGGCTCACCGCGGAGCTGCTCGAGCCTCCGGAGGCGGAGGAGGAGGTCGCGGTCGATCCGCCGCCACCACCGGCGCTGCTGGTGGCGCTGCTACTGGAATTGCTGCTGCCGCACGCGGCAATGGCAAGCGCAGCGGCCAACGAGACCGCCACCCCACCGAGACGATGTGTGCGCACTTGGTTTCTCCTTGCTTTTCAATTCGAGTCCGTCAGAGTCTCGGGGCCGGACGGCCGCATGGTGTTAATGAGTTGTGAACCCGCGGTTACCACTTGGCGGGAGTCCGCGGCGAGTCGGTATCCCAGACCGAAGTGGGTGTGGATGAACGACCAGTCCGGCAGCGCCGCCTCGAGCTTGACGCGCAGCTTGCGCACGTACACGTCGACCGACCGATCGCGCAGCCGCATCTCCCGCCCCCACACCAGGCGAAAGAGCTCTTCGCGCGTCACGATTCGGTCAGCGCGCCGCGCCAGCTCCGTGAGGAGCCGCAGCTCGCGGATGGACAGCATCAGCGCCCGTCCCTCGGCCCGGGCCAGGTGCTCGTCGGGGACGATCTGGAGAGGACCCACCTCCAGCACCTCCGCGCGTGCCTGAGCTGCCTGCGTCACGCCTGCGCATGCTGCTGGGCCCTGCGTCGTCTGGGGTTATCAGCTTGTGACGAGGGCGTGAACGAGTTGTGAACGCCGGCCTGCCGGCCGGCCTCGGCCAGCGAAGACCGTCAGCTCGCGAGCGCCGAATCCAGCGCCGCGGCGTCCATCTCATCGGCGGCGCGGCCGGAGGCGATCAGGTCCAGCTCCTCTTCCACGCTGTTCTCACACTCGGGCGAGAAGCGGTAGCCGACGCCGAAGTGCGTGTGGATGTAGTTCCACGACCCCGATCCGGAGCGCAGCTTCTGGCGCAGCTTGCGCACGAACACATCGACAGAGCGGTCACCGTGGGCCATCGCGTAACCCCACACGCGCTCGTAGATCTCCTCGCGCCGGAGCACCCGGTCAGACCCTGTCAGCAGGTGCAGGATCTCGAACTCACGGGCCGTGAGCTCCAGGCTGACCTCGTTGACGTAGGCCTGATAGAGGTCGGGGCGGATCGTGATCTCCCCGAAGGTGGCGGAGGCGTCGAGCATGGGCATCTCCGACCGCCGGTGGCGGCGCACGGCGGCCTCGATGACGCAGATGAGCTCCTCGGCGTGGCACGGCTTGGTGATCCACGCGTCGGCGCCGAGGCGCAGCCCACGGACCCTCTGGGCCACCGACGACGGCCCAGTGCACACCACCACAGCCATCCCGGGGAGCCGGGCGCACACCTGCTCCAGGTAGCTCCACCCTGTCGGGCCGAGGATGGCCAGATCCAGGACGAGCGCGTTGAGGCGCATCGTCACCAGAGCATCGGTGTTCAGCGGCGCGGACAACGGCCGGTACTCGCATCCCAGGGCGTCCAGTCGCTTGGACAGGACCTGCATGAAGCCCGGATCGCGGTCGAGCACGGCCAAGCGAAGGCGGTTCTGGCCGCGCTGCGCGGGGGCGGTGGTCGAATACCCGGGCAGCGTCTCGCTGCGCTCAATCGACATGGCCGCCACTCTAGACCACGCCCGGCCCGGCCCAACCCGCCCGCTGGTTCTGATCACAAGATCTTTACGTGCAAACAGCGGCGATCCTCCGAGCGACCCCGCGGAAATCCGGGCGCACCTGATCCGAAAGCGACCCCTCAGCGCCAGCGCCTGACGTCAACACCGCCTGTACGCTCTGACAAGTGCGGCACTCCGAGTCTCGACAGGTGCGGGTCGTGCGCGGTGCTCGTGCCCGCGCTCGCGCGCACCCGCTGTTGGCGGCTGTGGCAGCGGCGGCGATCGTGGCGGGATGCGGCTCGTCATCCTCCTCCAAGACCTCCTCTCAGCCGGCCGCGACGAGCGCCGCCGCGTCGTCGTCCTCGACTCAGAGCAGCGCCCCGGCACCAGCCGTGGCCGACCTCTCGGCCGCCCGGCATCCGCGCGCCTCCCAGTTCCCGTCCTCCAGCGGCAAGAGCCTCAAGGACCTGGGCGCGCTGGCGAAGTCGAGCGTCCAGCTCGGCGCTGCCACCGGCACCTTCACGCCGGGCACCCAGCGCTACGCCTTCGCGCTGACCACCAATGCCGGCAAGTTCGTCTACGCGCCGACGGCGGTCTACGTCGCCTCCAGCCCCGGGGCTCCCGCCAAGGGCCCGTTCCTGGCTCCTGCCGACCCGATGACCGTGTCGCCGTCCTACCGCAGCAAGGAGAACTCGGGGCCGGGCGGGATCCAGGCCATCTATGCCGCCAACGTACCCGTCCCCAGGGCCGGCACGTATTTCGTGCTCGCGCTGACCAAGGGCCCCAGCGGCGTGATCGGAGCCACCGGCGAGCTCGCCGCCGCGCCGTCGTCTCAGATCCCCGGCGTCGGGGACCGCCCGCCGGACATCGCCACGGACACCGCGGCGACCGTGCACAACGACGAGACGCTCCTGACCACCCGGCTGCCCCCCGAGAACATGGCCTCGGTCTCCTTCAACCAGGTCCTGGGCAAGAAGCCGATCGCGCTCCTGTTCTCCACGCCGCAGCTGTGCATCTCGCGCGTGTGCGGGCCGGTGACCGACGTCGCCGTCGAGGTCCAGCATCGCTTCGGCAAGCAGGTGGCGTTCATCCATGAGGAGGTCTACGTGGACAACCAGCCCAGCAAGGGTCTGCGCCCGCAGCTCAAGGCATTTCACCTGCGCACCGAGCCGTGGCTGTTCATCATCGATCGCAGGGGCAAGATCGTCGCTCGCCTGGAGGGTGCCTTCGGCACCGACGAGGTGACCCAGGCCATCCAGGCCGCACTGCGATGAGCCGGACGCGTCCTGCCGGGCCGCTCGTCGCGGCGGTCGCGGCGGTCGCGGCGCTGACCGGTTGCGGCTCTGGCTCCGGCTCCTCGGTCACCGCGCCCACGGTCGCCCCCGCCCAGACTTACAGCCTCGGCGGCTTTCAGCCCAGCCGGGCGATCTCCCCCGGCAAGCCGACGATGATGACCTTCGACGTCAAGCTGCCGTCGGGTAGGACGCTCACGCAGTACAAGACCGGCTCGGGTCCCCATACCGGCGTGCACCTGATCATCGTCCGCGACGACCTGGCCTACATCATCCACCAGCACCCACCGATCCCGCCCAGCGGGGTGCTGCACCAGTCGGTGACCTTCCCGGCCCCCGGGCCCTATCGCGTGCTCGTCGACGTCTACCCCGACATTCCCGGCGGCCAGCCCAACTTCCAGCTGTTTCGCAACGTCACGGTCACCGGCGCCTACCACCCGATCAAGCTGCCGGCGTTCAAGGCCCACCAGGTGATCGATGGCATCCACTTCGACATGCAGGCCCATCCGGCGATCCATGCCATCCAGGCCGTGTTCCTGCACGTCAACGTCACCGACGCCCACGGCAAGCCCATCCGGTTCGCGCCCTGGTTCGGGGCGCTGGCCCACGCCATCTTCTTCGAGCAGGGGACGCTCAACTACTTCCACACGCACGTGTGCGCGCCCGACGCCCCCAACTGCGGAAGCCTCGCCGGCGCCCCGAAGATCGCCGGCACCTCCACCTCACCGGGGAAGCTCACGCTCGGCGTGCTGCTGCCCGTCTCGGGGACCTGGCGGCTGTTCGTCCAGCTCAAGGTCCACGGCCATGTCATCACCGCCCCGTTCACACTCGATGTCGCTTGAGAAACCCATCGGGGTCCTTAAGGACCGGCTAAAGCAGCCGTCGCTATCCTCGTCGCATCTCAGGTGCCGCGGGCGCACGGGACCCCAACCTGATCAGTGTCATGGCCTCACGTAAAGAGCAAAAGGAAGCCGCCCGCCAGAGGCGGGTCGCCGAGGAGCAGGCCCGCGCCGAGCGCGCCCGCCGCGATCGCCGCCTGCGCCTGCTGGGAGGAACCGTCGTCGGCGCCATCGCCGTGGTTGTCGTCGCCATCGCCATCTCGTCCGGTGGCAGCAGCGCAGCTGTGGTCAAGCCCAACAGCCCGGCGGCCAAGAAGGCGCAGACGACGGTGAACACGCTGCTGGCGGGCATCCCGCAGCAGGGCGCCACGCTCGGGTCGCCCAGCGCCAAGGTGACCGTCACCGAGTACGGCGACCTGGTCTGCCCGGTCTGCAAGTCCTTCGCGCTCGGCGCTGAGAACCAGCTCATCGCCAACGAGGTCCGTTCGGGCAAGGTCAAGATCGTCTTCAAGGCGCTCGAGACCGCCTCCGGGCAGGCCAACGGGTCGATGTTCGTGCCCGGGCAGAGGGCCATGCTGGCCGCCGGCAACCAGAAGAAGGCGTGGAACTACATCGAGCTCTTCTACCACGAGCAGGGTGACGAGGCGTCCAGCTACGTGACCGACGATTACCTCGGCGGACTGGCCAAGCAGATCCCCGGGCTGAACTTCAGCCAGTGGAGCTCTGATCGCGGATCCGCGGCGCTGACCAACCAGGTCGGCGCCGACGTCTCGTCCGCCAATGCCGCGGGTTACAACAGCACCCCCACCCTGGTCGTCACCGGCCCCAAGAGCCAGGCTCAGCCGATCGTCGGCGACACCACCTACAGCGCGCTGAAGTCCACGATCCAATCGGTGTCATGAGCTTCCCGCTCCGCAGGGTGATGCTGCTGCTGGCGGTCATCGGCCTGGGCGTGGCGACGTACCTGACGATCATCCACTACGCCGGGATCAAGCCGGCGTGCACCGCGGGCGCGTCCTGCATCAAGGTGCAGAGCTCGGTGTGGTCCAAGCTCGATGGCATTCCCGTGGCGCTGCTCGGTCTCATCGGGTACATCGGGATCACCGCCTCGCTGCTGGCGCCCGACCGTGAGGAGAGCCGCCTGGCCACGCTGGGCCTCACGCTGGTCGGCTTTGCCTTCAGCGCCTACCTCACCTATCGCGAGCTCTTCTCCATCCACGCGATCTGCGAGTGGTGCGCGTCGAGTGCGGTCATCCTCACCCTGCTGTTCATCTGTGCGGCCTATCGCTACGTGACGGTCTCGGACCACGTCGTCCCCCC
>JBAQGP010000443.1:0-1520 GCA_049287845.1 Solirubrobacteraceae bacterium
CTCGCAGACCGTGGACAGCGCCGCGGACGCCGCCGCGAGCGTGGGCTCGGCGAAGGCCGGCGCTGTCATCTGCCTCAAGGCGGGCACCTACGCCGGGCTGACGCTGGCGGGCGCCCACTCCGGCGGCGTCACCATCGAGGCGGTTCCGGGCCAGCGGGTGACGCTCACGACCGGCGCCCGCGACTCTCACGGGCAGGATGTCGCCGTCTTGGTCGAGGCCAACGCGAGCGGCGTGGTCATTCAAGGCTTCTGGATCCGAGGCGAGGTCGAGCTCTCGATGGGCGACTCGTCGATCCGCGTCGATCACAACGACATCACAGGAGGGCCGTATGGGATTGAGCTCGCCTCCGAGGATTGCCATGTCCCCAACGCGCCGCAATGGGGCGGCTGCGGCGCCACAGCGAAGATCACCGACGCGACGATCTCTGGCAACCGGATTCACGACATCGGCGGCCCGACCGGCGACGACGCCATCAACGCGAATAACTACGTCAACCTCCGGGTCACCGGAAACGACCTGTACGGGATGCACGAGGGCGGCAACCACACCGACTGCCTCCAGTCAACATTCGGCGGCAGTGGCCTGGTGTTCGATCACAACTACGAGCACGACAACAACTGCCAGGGATTTTTCACCAAGGACGGTGACGTCACCGACGCCGTTCTCTACGACAATCTATTCCTACGGGACCAGATCGACCACGAGCCCGAGGGTAACCTGAACATCATCAACGTCTACGACCTGACGATCCGGCGGAACACCAGTCTGCCTGACACTGCCGACATCATCCGGGACCTGGGATCGGCGCGGCCTCCACGAGCGGCTGTCGACCACAACGTATTTGACATCTTCGCCAGCGGATGCTGCGACGACCCGGCCCGGTTCCAGCTCACCGAGAGTCACAACATCTTCTGGCAGCAGCCGGACTCGTTCCGCCTCGGCCCCGCTGACCAGGTGGCGCATCCAAGGTTCGCCGACCCGCGCGTCGATGACTACCGCCTGGTGCGCAACCCGTACGGGATCGGCGTCGACTGGAGTCCGGTGGACCAGCACTACGGTCCCTAACCGAGGCGGGCCGAGGACCGCACTGAGGCTCAGCGGCTGGTGGCGAGGCGATCGCGGATTAGACGGCCCTGGCGCCAGACCGGCCGCCGCACTGCTAGCTCCATCCGCTGCAGCGCGCCGCTGACCGCCCCGCGCGTGAGCGGCGCCACCGGCATCCCGCAGACAAGCCCACGGCAGCGCCCGCCCGCCAGCGCGTCCACGCACGTCTGCGGTGTGGTGGGGCCACTGAGCTCGAGCTCCATGGCCAGCGGGAACATTTGGTTGCGGCGGTGCAGGTCGAGCGACACCGCGCCAACCAGCCCGAAGGCCCGGGCCTGCTCGACGGCCCACGGGTTCGGCGCCCAGCCGTCCCACTTGCGCGTCCAGATCTCGATGCCCGCGCACAGCTCGAGCCAGGCCGGGGTGATCAGGCGCCAGGCCTCGCGGCGCACGGGGTGCGCGATGACCGCCGCGC
>JBAQGP010000444.1:0-1825 GCA_049287845.1 Solirubrobacteraceae bacterium
TACCGTGTGCCCGGACCGGTCTCTGCGAGAGGAGGGCGCGTGGTGCAAGGCGGAACCCGCAGGTGGCGGTGGCAGCAGTCGACGGCGGGGGAGCTGGTCGCCGAGTTTCTCGGGACGTTCGTGATCATCGCCTTCGGCGACGGGGTGGTTGCGATGGTGGTGGCGGGGCTCAACCAGTCCGGCCGCGGCAAGGCGCCCTTTCTGGCCCAGGCCGACTGGCTGCTCATCGCGTGGGGCTGGGGCTTTGCGGTCGCCTTCGCCGTGTGGGTGGCCGGGGGGGTCAGCGGCGCGCACCTGAACCCGGCGGTCACGCTGGGCCTGGCGGTGCGCCGGAAGTTCCCGTGGCGCAAGGTCGGGTCCTACTGGGCCGCGCAGGTCTTCGGCGCGTTCGTCGGGGCGGCACTCGTCTACTTCAACTATCACGCGGCGATCAACAGCTTCGACAGTGCCAACCACATCGTGCGCGGCGCGAAGGACTCGGTGCCGACGTACTCGATCTTCGCCACCTTCCCGGCCCCGTATTTCCACTCGTGGGTGGGGCCGTTCGTCGACCAGGTGATCGGCACCGCGTTCCTGGTCGGGTTCATCTTCGCCATCACCGACGAGTTCAACGCGCCGGTCAAGGGCAACCTGGCGCCGTTGATCGTCGGGTTCATCGTGGTCGCGATCGGGCTCTCCTACGGCGCGAACGCCGGGTATGCGATCAACCCGGCGCGCGACTTCGGGCCGCGGATCTGGGCCTGGATCGCCGGCTGGAAGTCGATCGCCTTCCCGGGCAACTACGGCAACGTCAACACCTACTTCTGGATACCGATCATCGGGCCTCTCGTGGGGGCGGTGATCGGCGGCGTCATCTACGACGTGGGGATCCGCGATGTGCTCATCGCCCGTGGAGCGACGCCCGATCCGGGTGTGGAGGAGGAGGGCGCCGACGTCCTCGACGAGCCCGGAGGTGCCGCGGAGCCCGCCTAGACTCGCCCACATGGAATTCGGAATCGGCTACTTCCCCACGCACGACGCAATGTCGCCGGGCGCGTTCGCGCGCCTGATCGAGGAGCGCGGCCACGAGTCGCTGTTCTTCGCCGAGCACACCCACATCCCGGCCAGCCGGGAATCCGAGTATCCCGGCGGCGGCGCGCTGCCGCGCAAGTACATCCACACCTACGACCTGTTCGTGGCGCTGACCCACGCGGCGTCGGCCACGTCCACGTTGCGCGTGGGCAGTGGCATCTGCCTGGTCATCGAGCGGGACCCGATCACAACCGCCAAGGAGGTCGCCTCGGTCGACCACCTGTCCGGCGGCCGTCTGGAGTTCGGCGTGGGCGCCGGCTGGAACCGCGAGGAGATGGCCAACCACGGCACCGATCCACGCACGCGCATGCGCCTGTTCAAGGAGCGCATCGAGGCGATGAAGGCGATCTGGACACAGGACGAGGCCAGCTACCACGGTGAGTTCGTGTCCTTTGACCGCATCTGGTCCTGGCCCAAGCCCGCTCAGCGCCCACATCCTCCGGTGCTGGTCGGCGGGCTCGGCCCCACGGTGGAGGATCGGGTCCTGGACTTCGGCGACGCCTGGTTTCCCAACTACGGTCCGCCGGATCTCCTCGAGCGCGTCGAGGCGCTGCGCGCCCGCGCGGACCGCCACATCGACATCATGGCCATGGGCGTTCCCCCCGAGGCCGAGGCGCTCCAGGAGCTGATCGATGCCGGCTTCCGGCGCGCTGTCCACTGGATCCCGTCGGCCAATCGATCGGTGGTCGAGCCGGCGCTCGAGCGCTGGGAGGCAGCGATCGCGCAGGTCACCGGCGAGGGGTGACCTCCGCGG
>JBAQGP010000445.1:0-1885 GCA_049287845.1 Solirubrobacteraceae bacterium
AGATGGCGGTCGGGGCTGTCGTCGTCGGCAAGGGCGGCGGCGAGGCCGCCCTGCGCCCAGTAGCTGGAGGCGTCCGCCAGCGGGCCGGCCGAGATGAGCGTGACCACGGCGTTCGCGCGCGCCGCACACAGCGCCGTATAGAGCCCCGCGGCGCCTGCGCCGACGACGGCGACGTCACTCTGGTGCGGGTTCACGTGCAGGTACGGTACTCGGCGATGTCGGCCGCCCCACCGGTGATTCTGCACCACCCCTCCTCGCTGGACCACGACACCGGGCCGCACCCCGAGCAGCCGGCGCGCATGGTGGCGATCGAGCGCGAGCTGCTGGCCCGCGGCTACCTGGGCTTTGAGCGCGTCAGCTCACCGGCGGTCCAGCGCGGGGTGCTCGAGGCGGTGCATCCGTCCCGCCACGTCGAGCTGATCGAGCGCCTGGCCGCCCGCGGCGGGGGACGCATCGACGCCGACACCATCGTCTCGGCGGGTTCGTTCACCGCTGCGTTGCATGCCTGCGGAGGCGCGGTGTCGCTGGTGGATCGGCTGCTCTCCGGGAGCGCCCCCACGGGTTTCTCGCTGCACCGGCCGCCCGGACACCATGCCGAGTCCGCCCAGGCGATGGGGTTCTGCCTGTTCAACAGCATCGCCGTGGCCGCTCGGCACGCCCTGGACGCCCATGGTCTGGAGCGGGTGATGATCGTCGACTGGGACGTCCATCACGGCAACGGGACCAACGACATCTTTCACGCCGATCCCCGCGTGCTGTTCTGCTCGATCCACCAGTCACCGCTGTATCCCGGCACGGGTCCGGCATCCGACGTGGGGAGCGGTGACGGCCGGGGGTTCACGGTCAACCTGCCCGTCCCGCCGGGCTCGGGGGACCGGGAGTTCCGCTCGCTGATCGACCACGTGGTGGTGCCGCTGGCGCGTTCCTACGCGCCTCAGCTGCTGCTGGTGTCCGCCGGGTTCGACGCTCACGCCGACGACCCGCTGGCCGACTGCCAGGTGACCGATGACGGCTACGCGGCGATGACACGGTCGCTGCGGGCGGTGGCGGTGCAGCTCGCCGTGCCGGTGGGGGCGGTGCTCGAGGGCGGCTACGCGCTCGATGCCCTGGCGCGGTCGGTGGCCATCACCATGTCGGTGCTGGGCGGGGCGGCTTCGTCTGAGTGTGGGGCGGGGGTCGCCGCGGTATCCGGGCGGGCGCTGGAGCGGCTGGCGGAGTTCTGGCCCGGGCTGGTGTAGCTCCGGCTGCGGGCCAGGTGGCGTCCCCGGTGATGGGGGTGAACGTCAACGGCGGCGGGGGAGGGGGGTCGAGCACTGCCGGCCGCCGCGGGGGGACTCGTGGTCGATAGTGAAGGAAATAGCTGCAAAATCGACCACAGGTGCGGCCGTGCGGCTGCTGCGACGCCGGTGCTGTCTCTTCGAGCGGCGCAGTTCGCACCACCGGGCCATTCGAGACACCAGTCGTCGCTTACCCCAGCAACCCCTGCCACGCCGCCATGACCCGCGCGGCCATCCGGTCCGTGGACCACGTCTCGGCGCGCGCCCGTCCCATCACCCGCGGGTCGGCGGCGGCCAGGTGCGGCGCGAGGGCGGTGGCCCAGACCTGCGCGTCAAACGGCGCGCACAGCGTCCCGTCCACACCCGCCAGCGCCTCGGGATGAACCCCGACCGGAGTCGCCAGGACCGGCACGTTGCAGGCCAGCGCTTCCAGCACCGCCAGCCCGAACCCCTCGCGCTCGGACGGCACGAGCACCGCGTTGGCGGCATTGACCCACAGGGGCACCTGCTCGGGCGCGACCGTGCCCAGCGCCAGGAGCGGGACCTCGCCGGCGACCGCCAGCGCCCGGTCATAGCGCTTCTCCGCTCGCGCGGGATCGGCGGGGAAC
>JBAQGP010000446.1:0-4415 GCA_049287845.1 Solirubrobacteraceae bacterium
CACGATCTGCGCGAAGCGGTCGAGCGTCTCCTTGGTCTCGGTCTCGGTGGGCTCGATGAGCAGCGCTTCGTCGACGAGCAGCGGGAAGTACACCGTCGGCGGGTGCACACCGTGATCGAGCAGGCGCTTGGCCAGGTCGAGCGTCCTGATCTGCAGCTCGCGCTTCATCGGGGCCCCCGAGAGCACGAACTCGTGCATGCAGATCCGCTCATAGGCCACCGGAAGATGCTCCAGCACGCCCTCGGCACGAAGTCTGGCCAGCAGGTAGTTGGCGTTGAGGACGGCGACCTCGGACACGTCACGCAGGCCGGCGGCGCCGAGCGAGCGGATGTAGGCATAGGAGCGTACGAAGACGCCGTAGTTGCCCTGGAAGCCACGCAGTCGGCCGATCGACCTGGGACGGTCGTAATCGAGGTCGTAGAACGGCTCGGCGCCGTCTGCGCGATCGCGCCGGACCACCTGGGGCCGAGGCAGGAACGGCTCGATGCGGTCAGCCACGGCGATCGGCCCGGCGCCGGGTCCGCCGCCCCCGTGGGGTTGGGTGAACGACTTGTGCAGGTTGAAGTGCACGATGTCGAAGCCCATGTCCCCAGGCCGGCAGATGCCCATGATCGCGTTGAGGTTGGCGCCGTCGTAGTACAGGGTGGCGCCCACGTCGTGGACGATCCGGGCGATCTCGTCGATGCCGTGCTCGAACAGCCCCAGCGTCGAGGGGTTGGTGAGCATGAGGCAGGCGACGTCGGGCGTGGACTTGGCCCGCAGGTCCTCGAGGTCGACGTTGCCGTGCGCGTCGGTCCCGACCTTGACCACCTCATAGCCGGCCATGGTCACCGTGGCCGGATTGGTCCCGTGAGCGGTGTCGGGCGTGAGGACCTTGGTCCGGGTCTCGCCGTGGTCCTCGTGGAAGGCCCGGGTGAGCAGCACGCCGGCCAGCTCGCCGTGGGAGCCCGCGGACGGCTGGAGCGAGACGTGCGGGAGCCCGGCGATCGTCGCCAGGCTCTCCTGCAGGCGCCACATCAGCTCCAGCGCACCCTGGGCGCGCCGGGGGTCCTGGAGCGGGTGAAGCCGGGCGTGGCCGTCGAGCGCCGCGACCCGCTCGTGCAGCTTGGGGTTGTGCTTCATCGTGCATGACCCCAGCGGGTAGAAGCCGGTGTCGAGGTCGAAGTTGCGCTTGGAGAGCCGGTTGTAGTGGCGCACGATCTCCGGTTCTGAGACCTCGGGGAGCCGCGGTGCGTTCGCGCGGCGCAGGTGCGCCGGGATGAGGTCGTCGAGCGGATGCTCGGGAACGTCGAGCGCAGGCGCCACGAACGCTCGGCGCCCGGCCCTGGAGCGCTCATAGATCGTCAGCTGATCGTCGGCGGCAGCATTGGCGTTCATCAGCCGGCTCCCGAGGACACGGTCCCCGCCCACCCGCGGCTGCGTTCGGCGGCCACCGCGCCGGCCAGCACCTCGGCGAGACGGTCAATGTGAGCGCGAGTGCGCTTCTCGGTGATGGCGACGAGCAGGCCGTTCGCATATTCCGGGTAGTCGCGGCCGAGCGCGTAGCCGGGGTTGACGCCCTGCGCCACGCAGCGGTCGATCACGGCACCGACCGGGGCATCGAGGGTGATCGCAAACTCGCGGACGACCGGCTGGTCGTGGAGCATATGGACGCCGTCGATCGCCCCGAGCCGATCGCGCGCGTATGCGGCGCGCTGGAGCATGAGCTCGGTGAGCTCGACGATCCCGTGCCGGCCCAGCCAGCTCAGGTAGATGACCCCGGCCAGCGCGTTGAGCGCCTGGGCGGTGCAGATGTTGGAGGTCGCCTTCTCGCGGCGGATGTGCTGCTCACGGGTCTGGAGCGTGAGCACGAAGCCGCGCTTGCCCTCGGCGTCAACGGTCTCCCCCGCGATCCGGCCGGGGACGCGGCGCAGCAGCGCCTCGGTGGCAGCGAAGAAGCCGAAGGAGGGACCGCCGAAGTCCAGCCGGTTGCCCAGCGTCTGGCCCTCCCCCACCGCCAGGTCGACGCCGCACTCGCCCGGCGCGCGGAGCACCGAGAGCGGCAGCGGGTCGCAGGCCGCGATGCACAACGCCCCAGCTTCGTGGGCGGCGCCGGCCAGCGCCTCGAGGTCCTCCACGGCGCCGAGGAAGTTGGGCTGCTGCACGATCACCGCGCTCACCCGTTCATCGAGCTGCGGCAGCTCGGTGAGGCCTTCGTGCAGCGGCGCCTCGATCACCTCCATCCCCCAGCCGTGGGCGAGCGTGCCCAGCGCCTCTCGCGAGTGGGGATGGACGCCGCGCGAGACGATGAACCGCGACCGGGGGGGCGAGCTCGAGTTCGCCAGCTTGGCGACGTAGCCGGCGGCGGCGACCGCGCTCGGGCCCTCGTAGACCGACGCGTTGGACACCGGCAGGCCGGTCAGCTCGCAGATCGCGGTCTGGTACTCGAACATTGCCTGGAGCCCGCCCTGGGAGACCTCGGGCTGGTAGGGCGTGTAGGGCGTGAGGAACTCCGAGCGGGAGGTGATCGAGTCGATCAGCGCCGGCACGTAATGGTCGTACATGCCGGCGCCGAGGAAGGACAGCTCGTCCTCGGCGCTGGCGTTGCGCGCCGCCAGCGCCCGCAGCTCCTCGAACACCTCGAGCTCGGACTTGCCGGCGTCGAGCTCCAGCGGGTCCGTGAGGCGCAGGTGGGCGGGGATGTCGGCGAACAGGTCCTCGATCGAGTCGACGCCGATCGCCCGCAGCATCTCGCTGCGGTCAGACTCCGTTGCTGCCGTGTACCTGCTCACGCGGATCGCCTCCGCTCGCCCGGCCTCGCCTGTATCTCGGCGGCGTGAGTCATCCGGCTGAGAGTGTGGCCGCGTAGGCGGCGGCGTCCAGCAGTGCCTCCTGCTCGCTGGGGTCGGACAGCTTGACCTTCACCAGCCACCCTGCTCCGTAGGGATCCTCGTTGATGGTCTCGGGGGAGTCGCCGAGCTCGTCGTTGACCTCCACGATCTCTCCCGACAGCGGCGAGATGACGTCGGAGACCGCCTTGACCGACTCGATCTCCGTGTAGGCGGCGTCCTTGGTCACCGTGGTGCCGACCTTGGGCGGGTCGAAGAAGACCACCTCGCCCAGCGCGTCCTGGGCGAACCAGGTGATCCCGAACGTGGCGGTGTCGGGGTGGCTGGGGTCGAGTCTGGCCCAGTCGTGCTCCGCGTGGTAGAGGAGATCCTCCGGATAGCTCGGATCGGACACTAAGCCTCCTTGGTGGACGAGTACAGAGGTTTGGCGCGGACCACCCCGGCACGCGGCGTGCCCCGGACATCGATCTCCAGCTCCGCGCCGGGCTCGGCGCGGTCGGCGGGGACGTACGCCATGCCGATGCCGCGCTCCAGGCACGGCGAGAACGTGCCGCTGGTGACGACGCCGCCGCCGGTCACCGCGTTGCCCTGGCGAGCGATCCCTGGGCCGGTCATCTCGAAGGCAACGAGCTTCTCCGCCGGGCCCGCGGCGCGGACGCGCGCGACCGTCTCTGAACCGACGAAGCCGGTGGCCTCGCGGCAGCACCACCCCAAGCCGGCCTCGATCGGCCCGCGGTCGAGATCCAGGTCGTTGCCGTAGAGGTGGTAGCCGACCTCCAGGCGCAGGGTGTCGCGTGCCCCCAGGCCGGCGGGCGTCGCCCCCGCGGCCACCAGCGCGTCCCACACCTCGCCGGCGCCGTCGGGGTCGAGGAGCAACTCCACGCCCGGCTCTCCCGTGTAGCCGGTCCCGCACACGAGCATCGCCACACCGGCGACGCTGCGCCCGACGCAGTGCATGCGCGATGGGAGCGGGCCGTCAGCCAGCCCTTCGAGCAGGTCACGCGCGCGGGGGCCCTGCACCGCCAGCATCGCGAACTCGTCACGCCGGTCGATGACATCGGCGTCGAAGTCCGGCGCGTGGCGCTGGAGCCACTCCAGATCGCGCTCGTGATTGGCGGCGTTGGTCACCGTGACGAAGCACGCCTCGGCCAGCCGGTAGGTGAACACGTCATCGAGCACCCCGCCCTCGGGATTGCAGATGACGCTGTACTGGGCGCCGCCCTCGGGCAGCCGCCGCACGTCGTTGGAGAGCAGGTGCTGGAGCAGGGCCTGCGCACCGGGCCCGGCGGTCTCGATCTGCCCCATGTGAGAGACATCGAACACCCCGGCGCCGCGACGGACGGCGAGATGCTCGGCCTTGATGCCGGCGTACTGCACCGGCATCTCCCAACCCGCGAACTCGATCAGCTTGGCCCCGGCGGCGCGGTGGCGGTCGTCCAGGGGACTTCGGCGCAGGGCGTCGGTCGTCGAGGGCACGACCAGCAGGCTAATGCATGCCCCCGGCGTCTCAGCCGATGCGGTCGGCCGGGCGGCGGCTCAGCCGGCGCGGTCTGCGGGACGGCGCGGTCAGGCGGCGCGGTCAGGCGG
>JBAQGP010000447.1:0-21800 GCA_049287845.1 Solirubrobacteraceae bacterium
ACCTTGACCCCGGCGCCGGTGATACCCAGCGAACGGGCGGTCGGCTGGTTCGGATTGTCAGAGTCGGTGTTGGTCGAGGCCAGACCTTCGGGGTCGAGCTGCACCTGGCCGTTGGGGCCGCAGGCACCGGGGATCGTGTTCGGAGTGACCGCCCCCGACGCGTGTGCGTGTCGCGACGATGCCGCGCTGGACGGCAGGCCGGCCGGCGCCGCCAAGCGGATGGTGGCGTCGGGGATCACCTGGGCCACCGCCGGGTCCTTCGCCAGCCGGGCGCGCTCGGCCTTCGACACGGTCGCCGCCACGGCGTCGATCAGCTGGAAGCTCTTGACGTGGGTCGCATGGACGGTCGCGAGCTCTCGCACGACGGGGGCCTGCGCGACCTTGATGGCGGCGACCCGCAGAGCCGCCGAGCGCGAGCCGACGTGGGCGGCTCGGAGCTGATCCCTGAGCAGCACGATGACGTGCTGGTTGGCGTTCCTCGCCAGCGCGCGGGCGAGGGCGGGCGTGAGCTTGGTCGAGCTCCGGGCGGTAGATCTGGCCGAGGCCGAGATCGCGGCGGCTCCCATAACCGCCAGTGCCATGACGATCACGGCGATGCCTCGCCGTGTTCTCAGGCCGGACCGTAACCCGGCAGCGCGTCCTCGCATGAGGTCTCCCAATCTCTGTGCGTAGCGATATGAGCCATCCATGACGATATGTCCCGCGGCCCGGTCCCTACCGCAAGCATTCCTGGATGGCGCGGCACGCTACTACTCCAACGCGACGCTTGCGCCGCCGGACCACGGCGCCGTCGGTTCTTGTACCGGATGCGGATACACGTTTGTACCGCATTGCGGTACAGTGAGGCGATGGCAGCCGTGCTCAACCCGTTCGTCTGGGACCGCCCCCTCGATGACCCGGCCAAGATCGTCGGCATGGAGGCGTTCGCTCATCAGGTGGCGCTCACGCTCAAGGGGCAGACGAACGTCGCGCTGTTCGGGCCCCGCGATACCGGGAAGACCACGTTCACCAACCAGCTCGGGCTGGAGCTGGCCAAGCAGCACGGCCCCGACGCGCCGGCCTTTGACGTCGTCAAGGTCAACCTGCAGCGCGTCGTGAGCCTGCCGGGCTTCATCGGCTGCATTCACGACGCGATGGTCAACCACCCCGTCAAACACGTGCGACGGGCCGCGCAGCGCCAGATCGCGGCGTTGGAGAAGGAGATCGGATTCGACATCAAGGTGATCAAGGGCACGGTGCGATCGGCGCCCACCACCCCCGCGGAGAGCGCGGAGACGCTGCACGCGCAACTGCTGACCCTCCGCTCCCTGTCTGATCACCTCGTGGTGATCCTCGATGAGTTCCAACGGCTGCGCCATTGCCCCGGCGACCCACTGGCGATCATCCGCTCAGCGCTGATGAGCTCCGGGGCCAACCATGTGTCGTTGCTGTTCACCGGCTCGATCCGTAACGCGCTGCAGATGATGCTCGAGAGCTCTGACCAGCCGATCTTCGGCGAGGCCGCCGCGATGCAGCTGCCGGCGATCCGGCGGCCGGACTTCCTGGAGTACCTCGACTTCCAGTTCCAGGCCACCGGCAAACCCGCGGAGGAGGCGGCGCTGGACTACCTGCTCAACGCGAGCCAGGGCCATCCACGCAGCACGCAGCAGATGGCGTGGGAGTGCTGGTCTGCCACGGCCGACGGCGACACGGTCGACCTGGACACCGCCATCGGCGCCCACGATCGGCTCGTGCGCACCATCGAGCGCTCGGAGTTCAGCGCCATGCTCAACGTCCTGATGAGCGGCGACGAGGCCGAGGTCAACGAGGTCAGAGCGCTACAGCTGCTCGCCGACCGCGGCGGCGAGACCGTCACCAGCCGTCCCGTCGTGACCCGCTATGGCTTCTCCAGCGCGTCGCGGGTCCGCCCCGCGCTCGAGCGGCTGCGCCGGCGGGGGCTGATCGACGAGCGCGATGACGTCTGGTACATCGTCGACCCGCTCTTCGCCGAATGGCTGCGGCGCGCGTCGCCGCTCGCGGATGCTTAGTACCGGGACCCGCAACAATCTTGTATCTGACTCCGGTACAAGTTGAGGGAACCTTCGCTGAGCGGTTGGTGAGAAAACCTCCACAAAGCTCGGCGGACCCGGTAGGTTGCGCGGGAAGCCGCCCGGTGGACTGACCCCGGGTGGCGCAGGACCGGGCTGCTCGATCGCCGATCGCGTAGCTGAACACCATTCTCGGCTCCAGCCGAGACAGGGGGCTGATAATGCGAGACCACCCCACCCGAGCCGGTCGCCGGCTCCGTCTCATCGCGAGCACCACGGTGATCGCGCTCGCCGGGCTCGAGGCGATTGCCGCCCCGAGCATGGCCAAGGACTTCCGCGTGGCGACGACCACGACGCTCGTCGCCTCACCCAGCACGGTCGACCCCTCGGGGTCAACGACGCTCACCGCCAGCGTGCGCCCGGGCCTGTTGGTCGGGCCGATCGGCAACGTGAAGTTCACCGACTCGACGAACGGAGCCGCGCTCGGGACGGTCAGACCCAGGCTCCAGTGCCTGCTGCGCAGAGAGCCGTGCGTCGCCGCGGTCACCGTCCCGGCGTCCGCGCTGGCCGCCGGGGACAACACGATCGTCGCCGACTACTCGGGGGGCCTCTTCACCAAGCCGAGCAGGGGGTCGGCGGGTGCGTTCGTCGGCACGCAGAGCACGTGCCAGTCCGGCAGTGGGCAGTGCACCACCAGCGCATCGAGCAGCGACGGCTCCACCAGCGCGACGATCAGCTCGACGGCGCCCGCGGCGGGGGCCGAAACGGTTCAGGCGTTCTTTGACACCGAGACGCCGCCGTGCGCGAAGGTCGGGTTCGGAGACACCCTCGTCTACGCCGTGACGAATCCCGGCGGCGAGACCAAGACGGTCACGCTCACGCTGACGGGATCGGCAGCCGACCAGGAGCACCAGCTCGACCCCAACAGCCTCGGCAACGTGTGCTTCGGTGCGACGTCCGCGTTTGAGACCAACACCGGCGGTCAGGCGACGCAGGGGTCTGACGGCCTGTTCTACGGCAATCTGCCCCTCTGCGACGACCAGGACGGCGACGACGACAACGCGAACAAGGAGTCAGGGGGCAACCTCGTCGTGCCCGCCGGCACCTTCCCGTGCATCAACCCCGCCGACGCCCAGCAGGACACGTGGGCCACGTACACGCCGGGTTCCGGCAGCACGCCGTCGACCTACGCCGAGTCGTTCACCACGACATCCAGCGACCCCAAGGCGCACGGCTGAGCCGGCGCTGACCTGACCGGTGAGATGGTCGGGCGGCGCGCGCCTGACCATCCCGCCGCGGCGCCTGGAGTCGTGGCAACCGGAGCCGTCAGGTTCGCGTGACCTGTCGGCTCCATCGCGGCCGGGGGTCGATCCCGAGCTCCTCGCTCAGCTGCGCGAGCTCGGCGCTCCACTGCGCTTCCTCCGCGTCGTCGTGGGCCATCTCGCCGTCGATGAGCGCCGCGAGCGCGAATGCGATCTCGTGACGGGCGATGCGGCTGCGCGCGGCGTCGAGCGCCTGGCGCACGGCGCGCTCGGCCGCGCCCGGCTGCGCCAATTCCTGCAGCGAGGCCCCGCGCACTCGATGCAGCAGCGGCGTCATCGCGCTGACACCCCCCAGGGTCTGCGCCCGCGCGAGTGTCGCATCGGCCAGCGCCAGCGCCGCGCGGGGATCGCCGGCCAGCGCCAGGGCCTCGGCTCTGAGCGCATCAACGACCACGACCTCGGTGAGCTCGCCGAGTTCGCTGAAGTGTCGTCGTGAGACGTCGAAGTGGCGCATCGCCTCCTCGGTGTGGCCCCGGCGCGCCGCGATCCGGCCGAGCTGGTAGTCGCCGAAGGCGATCATCGACACCGCGTTCACCCCGCGCCAGGTCAGCATCGCGCGCTCGAGCGCCAGTCGTGCCTCCTCCAAGCGCCCCTGATCAGCGAGGATCTCCGCCCGGTTGGCGGCGGGCGTCGCCGAGTTCCACAGCTTTCCGCAGCGGATGTCGGCCTGTTCAGAAGCCTCGTAGTGCTCCAGCGCCCTCGGCCACTCGCCTCGGTGATAGGCGAGCATCCCCAGCGTGTTCTGGACCCGGGCCTGGGCGGCAAGGTCACCCCGCTCCTCATGGATCGCGAGCGCCCGCTCGGCGCGCGTGCCCGCGACCAGCCCCAGTTCGACCGCGCACAGGTCGGCGTACTCCAGCGCCTCGGCGAGGGTCGGGCGGTCATCATCGCCGGAGAGCGCGATGGCCACGTTCGCGCAGGACATGGCCTCGTCGTAGCGTGCCCGCCGGTAGTTGAGCCGGGCGCGACGCGTCGCCAGCTGACCACGGATGACCTGGACCTCGCTCCCGCTGCGACCGGCAAGCGTCCGCTCGGCTTGATCGGCCCACCGAAAGGCCGCGCGGAAACGAGCCTCGGTCTCGCGCAGGCCGGCCACCTTGAGTTGGAGCCGCGCCAGCTGGATGGGAGTGTCGCGGACGCGACGCAGCGCGCGTCTCAGCGTCAGATCGGCCGCGGTCATCTCGCCCCGTTCCACGTAGATCTCGGCGAGTGCCTCCTCGACCTCGGCGAGCACGAGCGTGTCGGCGTGCGCAAGGCGGGCCGCGGAGGCCAGCGCGCGACGGTAGGACTCGGCCGCCTCGGCGTTGGCGTAGCGCGCCCGGGCACGTTGGGCAGCCAGGCGCGCGTACGCGTAGGCGGGGGCGAAGCGGCCGCCGTGGAAGCAGTGCATCGAGAGCAGCTCGGCGTGGCGGTTGGCCTGCTCACCGGCGGCGCGCTCGATCGCGGCGGCAGTACGGCTGTGAAGCTCCGCGCGGCGGCGGTACGGAAGGCCCTCGTAGGTGACAGTCCGCACGAGCTGGTGGGTGAAGCAGTATCGATCGGGGGCGATCGGTTGCAGGAACTCCGAGAGCCGGACGAGGGGTTCGTCATCCCACGGCTCCCCGTCGGCGGCGAGCACCTGTCGTAGCAACGGCACCTCGACCTCCATGCCCAGCACCGCAGCCGAACGCAGCGTATGGCGATCCGCCGAGGACAGCCGATCGATTCGCATGGTGATCGCCCCTTCGGCTGAACGCGGCAGCGCGTCGGGATCGGCTCCCTGCTGCAGCTGCGCGACCAGCTCGCGCACGAACAGGGGATTGCCGCCCGCGCCCCGGGCCAGTTCGGCCAGCCGCTGGGGCGGCAACGGCGCGTCGGCGGTGGCCTGGGCCAGCATCTCGGCGACCACCTCGGCGCCGAGGGCGCCAAGCTCGATGCGCTCGTCAGGGGGCTCCCGCAACGGGCTGGGGGTGTCCGGCGTGCGGCTGACGACGAGCAGCCACCACCGCGAGGCGGCGTCGGCGGCAAGGCGGGCGATCAGGTCGCGGGAGGCAGCGTCCATGAGGTGAACGTCGTTGAAGATGAGGATCCTCGCGCCCGGGAGCAGGACGCCCAGCAGCTCGCTCGTCACCTCCTCGAGCTTCTGCTTGCGCAGTGCGGGATCGAGCTCGTCGACCTCGCGTGTGCTCTGCACCTCGGCCCCGGCCACGACGGCGATGAGCGGAAGCCACCGCGACAGGTGGGGGGCTCGTTCGGCCACGACCTGTGCCAGCCGGGCCGCGAGCTCCGCCGGCGCAGCGTCGGCCGGAATCTCCCAACGGTTGCGCAGCAGACGCTCAAACGGGGCATACGGTCGGGTGACGGCATAGACGTCGCCGTCCATCCGCAGGACCTCGGCGTCGGCGGCCGCCTCGAGCTCGGTCAGCAGCCTCGACTTCCCGATGCCGGACTCTCCGCTGACCTCCACGACCTGCCCGACTCCGTCCGCGGCCGCGCGCGTCGCGCCAAGCAACGTCGAGAGCTCCTCGTCGCGCCCCCGGAACGGCGCTCTGTCGAACCTGTCGCCGGCCGCGATGGGCGTGCCGATGCTCAGCGCGTGGACCGGCGCGCGCTTGCCCTTGGCGGCGAAGGGGGCCTGTTCGGTCACGGCGAAGCTGCCGCTCGAATTGGCGACGAGCTCCCGGGTGGCAAGCAGCTGCCCGGAGGCGGCGTGCTGGGTCAAGCGCGCCGCCAGGTTCACGCAGTCGCCCATCAGCGAATACGCCCGGCGGTAGGCCGGCCCGTAGTCGCCGGAGAACACCCGTCCTGAGGTGGCGCCCGCCCCGAGCGGGAGCTGCCCGGCGGCGTCGAGCGCCGAGCGGAGGGTTGCGATCATCCGGTCCTCGTCGCGCCCGACCCGCCGCGGCGTCCCGGCGGAGAGAAGCACCTTGCCCCCATCGGCACCGATGTCGGCACCGATGTAGGTCACCTCGTTAGCGGCGGCGGCGGACTGGAGCGTGGTGATGACGTGGTCGAGAGCGGTCTGCGTCGCGGCGGGTCCGTGCTCGGCCAGCAGCCGATCCACTCCGCTGAACCTGAGAAAGCCGACCGCGGCGTGCCGGTGCTCGCTCGCCAGCCCCCGTCCCAGCACGTGCTCGCGCAGGTTCCGGCACAGGGCCCGGCCGGGGTCAAGCCCGGAGAAATCCAGTGGTTGCACGAGCGCCGAGCGGGTCGGCGCTTCGAGCGCGCGGCGCAGGAGCCACCCGTCCGCCAGCGGAGTGGAGGGACGCCGGATCCCGCCGGCCGCCAGGCCTGCGGCGGTGCCCTCGCTGACCACGATCTGCCCGGGCCCGGCCACCTTCTCCATCTGAGCCAGCGTGGTCACGGCCGGACCGGCGGCGACGAGGTCGCGATGGTCGTCGTGCCCGAGCAGGAAGAAATCACAGACACCGCTGTGGACGCCGACCGACATCCGTAAGCGGACCGGGCCACGGCTCGTCCGCCGGCTTCCGGTGGCGCGCATCACCTGCTGCATCTCGTGTGCCGCGTGGCATCCGCGCGCCGCATGGCCGGCGCCCTGGAAGAGCAGCAGGGCCGCGTCGCCTCCCCACTTGATCAGCCCCGCGCCGTACGCGTAGGCGGTCGTCAGCAGGGGTGTGAACGTGGCGTTGATCAGGTCGGCCATCTCCTCGGCGCCGATCCTGCCCCGCACGGCGAGCATCTCGGTCATCCGCGTGAAACCCGAGATGTCGGCGAAGACGAGCGTGCAGTCGAGCACGCGGTGGCGCTCCGCGGGCCGGTCGCGCAGCCACTCCAGGACCAGCGTCGGCACGTACGCGCCCAACAGCTCGTTGTCGTCGTTGCCCCCGAACACCCTTGCCGGGGACACCAGCACCCGGTCCATGGCAGCTCAGCCTAACGCAGTGACGTGGAGAGCCGCTGGCGGCGCTGGCCGGCGGCGAGGCGCAGGGCCTGGCGCCGCCGGGTGCCCGCGCGCCGGTCCTCGGCGATCGCGCCCAACTCGAGCGCGCACGCCCGGCCTCCCTGCGTCAGGTCGTAGTGGTCATTCTCAGGGCGAGTCGGTTTGGACTGAAACCAGTCGCGGCGCAGCCCCAGCCTCTCGGCGAACGCGTGCAGTTCCTCGGTCGTGTCGGCCTGGAGATGGCCGCCGCCGCTCCATCGCCCCCACTCGCCGTAGGCGAAGGCATGATCGACGTACACGCTCACCGCGCGGCACCGTCCGGACCGCGGCGTGAGAGCAGCAATCGCATGCCATCACCGTAGCGCCCTGACGCGCGGCGATGGCAGGCGAATGCGGGGAATTCCGAGGCGCAGCGCTCAGCTGATCCCGGCGGCGTCCGGGCTGGTGCCGAGGCACTCGATCAACTCGATGGCGCTGGTGCCATGGGCGCGCAGCTCATGATCAAAGGCGTCGCCGTAGACGAGCATCACTGCGAGCAGCAGGTCGACGGTGCTGACGGTTGCCGCCTCCCGGTCGGCCGCGATCGCGCTCGCCGCTTTACTCACCCGCGTCACCGAGTCTGCGTGAGCCTCCGGGCCATCGGCGTGCACCCCGCCGGGGGCTGTGGGCGGCTCGATGGCCGTGTCGGTGTCGGTGAGTCCCACGCGCTGGAGCGCCCGCCCCGCCTCACCGTGCGCGCTCAGGATGCGCAGCCAGCGCCGGAGCTCATCCGCCGTCGACTCGGCGAACGGCAGCGCGGTCGCGGCCAGACCGAGCACGATCGCCGCGTCCGGGCAAAGCGCCGGCTGGGCCGGCTGCCGGTCACCGCGCACCTGCGCCAGCGCGTCCTCTGCGCTTGGGAAGGTCTGAAAGCGAGTGTCGAGACCCGTGACCTCGAGCAGGCGAAGCACCGGGTCCGGCGCGCGGGCGAGCACGATCTGCCCCTCGTCGGTCAGCCGCCGCGAGAACGCGATGAGGACCCCGAGGCCGGTCGAGTCCAGATAGCGGACCTCTGACAGGTCAGCGACGAATCGGATGTAGCCCTCGTCCAGCAATCCGACCAGGCTGGATTTCAGCCGCGGCGCCGTGGCGAGGTCGATCTCGCCGGCGGGGGTCACCACGCAGACTCCCTCGCCGCCATCGCGGTAGCTCACGGCCAGACTGGCCTCGGCGGACGGGGCGGGCACATCAACGGGACCGGACATCGTTTCTCCCTTGGCACGTGGCGACCGCGGGCTCTGGGGGCTGGGCCGCGGTCGCCGGCATTGCAGTGCAGACAAGACTTTGTCGGCCGTGGGTCGCAGTCCTTGAACCGGCATTCAGATCGCTCGACGAACATCCCAGCCAGAGGTCGTCCTCGAGCCCGGCCTGGACGCAGACCCTCGCTATCGCTCCACGACGGGGCGGACCTCGACGGAGGCGCCCCAGCGCGTGGCGGGGATTCGTGCAGCCAGTGCGATCGCCGCGTTGATATCGGGCGCCTCGTATAGGTAGTAGCCGTCGAGGGCGCTGGCCGGTTCGATGTCAGACCCAGCGCTGACCTGCGGCTGGCTGGTGTCGACGCGCACCGTTGTCGCCGTGCTCAGGGGCTGGAGCTGGTTGCCGTCCAGAACGCCCTCCAGCCGGCCAATTGCTTCGAACTCGGCGGAGATCGCCTGTTGCTCGTCGGATGGGAGCTTGCTGATCGCGAGGTCTGCGCCGTTGAATCGGACCTGGAGCATGTACTTCATCGATCTGTCCTTTCGGGTTGCCTGCGGGGTGAGCTATGGCATCGCCGGGTCGGTGGCGGCTTCGATGGGAATGACCAGTGGTTGTGCGGTCGTGCGGGCGTTGGGGGCGCGGCTTGCGATCAGCGCCGCGGCGAGCACGAACATGCTGCACACGAGCAGCGCGCGTTGATAGCCGGAGGTCAGCGCTTCGGGCCGCGCTACGTGGGCCGCGAGCAGGTGGTGCGTTCGGGCGGTCGCGATCGCGGACAGAACGGCCAGCCCGAGCGCCATGCCGAGTTGCTGGGAGGTGCTCAGCAGGCCGGCCGCCAGGCCAGCCTGCTCGGGCGGTACTCCGGCATTGGCGGCCGTGGTCACGCCGACGAACACAGCACCGAATCCCACAGCCATCATCACCAGTCCGGGGAGCACGTCGGGGACATAGGAGCCGTGCACGGGAATCCTCGAGAGGTAGTAGATCCCGCCAGCGCTCAGCATCGCGCCGGCCACGATCACCGGCCGGGTCCCGATCCGGACGAACAGCTGCGAGGAGACGCCGGAGGCGAGTGCCAGGCACGCGGTCACCGGAAGGAACGCGGCGCCCGCCTGGATCGGCGAGAAGCGAAGCACCTCCTGCATGTAGAGGGTGAGGAAGAAGAACATCGCGAAGAACCCCGCCATCCCGATCAGCCAGGTTGCGTCAGCAGCGGCCAGCCCCTTGACGCGGAAGATCGAGAGGGACATGAGCGGGTTGCGGCTGCGCCGCTCGTTCAGCAGGAACGCCGCGAGGATCACGACCGCCGCCACGAGCATCGCGATCGTTCGCGCCGTGCCCCAGCCGACGTCCGGCGCCTTGGTCAGCGCGTAGACGAGCATGAGCAGGCCGCCGGTTGCGAGCAGCGCGCCTTGGATGTCGAAGTCGGTACGCGGTGCCCGCTTACGCTCGCCAGAGAGCAGCCGGAACGTCGCACCCAGGGCGAGCACGCAGACGGGGATGTTCACGTAGAACACCCACCTCCAGCCCGGACCCTCCGACAGGACTCCACCGAGGAACACGCCGGCGGCGGCCGCGAGGCCGCTGATCGCCCCCCAGGCACCAAGCGCGGTGTTGCGGTCGGCGCCCTCGCGAAACGTGGTGGTGAGGATCGAGAGCGCCGCGGGCGCCATCATCGCCGCTCCGACACCCTGAAGCACCCGCGCGGCGATCAGGGTGCCCTCGTTCTGCGCCAGACCCGCGCCAAACGAGCAGATGCCGAACACGACCAGGCCGGCGACAAGGACGCGACGGCGTCCCAGCAGGTCGGCCAGCCTCCCTCCCAACAGCAGGAACCCGCCGTAGGTCAGCAGATAGCCGCTCGCGACCCATTGCAGGTTCTGCTGGGAGAAGTGCAGTCCGTGCTGGATCGAGGGAAACGCGACGTTGGTGATCGACGAATCGACCACGTCCAAGAACTGGATGCCGCACAGCAGCAGCAGCGTCAGCGCCCCCACCCGCGTGCGGAGCAGCGACGGTCTATCGCGGGGCGCGGCCTGAGAAGCGGTGGGTGGCATCACGGCACTCCCTGTTAGTTAGTGAGCTGACTTATACGGAGCAGCGTAACAGACGACTATCCTTTTGGTGAGATGGCTAACTCACCCGCCGCGCCAAAGCAGGACAAACGCCAGCGGCTGGTTGTCGGCGCGCGTGAGGTGATCCACCAGCACGGGGTCGAGAAGACGACCATCGCCGACATCGCCCACGCGGCCGAGGTCCCGGTCGGCAACGTCTACTACTACTTCAAGACCAAGGACGAGCTCGTCGAGGCAGCGATCGACAGCCACCTGCGCGACATCCGCGCGCTGCTGGAGTCGCTCGAGCGCCACCGCACGCCGCAGGCACGCCTCAAGGGGCTGGTCCGAGCGCTCACCGACCAGCGCGACCTCGCCGCTCAATACGGCTGTCCGCTCGGAAGCCTCTGCTCAGAGCTCAACAAGCGCATCGACGGCCTTGACCGCACGTGCGCACAGCTGCTCGAGCTCCCGATCGACTGGGCCGAGGGGCAGTTCCGGCAGATGGGCCGGCGCGACGCCCGCGACCTCGCCGTCGCGCTGATGGCCGCCTACCAGGGAATCGCACTGCTGACCAACACCTTCCGCGACCCAGCGCTGATGACCCGCGAGGCACGCCGCGTCGAGCGGTGGATCGACTCGCTGTAGTGGGCCCGAGCCGGCGGAGCTACGCCCGGCGCCGCCGCGCCACCAGCTGCGCGAGCGTCACGGCGATCACCAACGCCCCTCCGTAGAAGACGTCCTGGACCCACCCGGCACCCCCGAGCAACTGCAACCCCGTGATCCCCGTGACCAGGAAATACGTCGCGACGAAGACGCCCCACGGGCTGAAGCGGCCGGGGTTGATGACGGTCTGGCCGAGGAAGGCGCCAGCGAAGGCGGGGAGCAGGTAGGGCGGCCCGCCGCCGGGGTCGGCGGCGCCGACGACGCCGGCCTGCATGATCCCGGCGATGGTGCAGATCAGCGCGGTGGTGATGAGCGCCAGGGCACGCATGGAATCCACCCTCAGCCCGGCCAACCGCGCGACTTGGCGGCCCTCCCCCACAAACAGGAGGTGGCGCCCGAGCGGCGTGTAACCGAGGACGTACCAGAGGATGACGACGAACAACAACCCGATGTAGAAGGCGATGGGGAGCCCGAAGACCGTCGTCTGCATCGCCGTCAGCAGGTTTGACGAGATCCCGCCGATGGTCACCGAGTGCGAGATGCCGAAGCCGATCCCGCTCAGCAGGGTCCCCATGCCCAGGGTGACGATCAGGGACGAGACGCCGATCCGCACGACCAGGAACGCATTCACGCACCCGATGATCAGCCCGACCACGAGGGTCGCGGCGATCGCCGGGACGAGCGCCCAGTGGTCGTTGACGTTCAGCAACGCCACCATCGTCGCGCCGAAGCCCATGACCGACGCGACCGACAGATCGAACTCGCCCGCGGTCAAGGAGACGATCAGACCGAGCGTGATCACAAGCTGAACCGCCTGGGTGCCGAAGATCGTCTCGAAGTTGGCCGAGGTGAAGAACGTGTGCGGCCGCAGGAGGGAGAAGACGATGATGACCACGGCCCAGAGAACGAGGATCCCGTAGCGCTCCCCCAGGTCGACCGCGCTCCAGCGCGAGGGCACGCCGGCCGCGCGCTCGCCCGCGGCCGCGCCCGGATCCGAAGAGGTCTCGCCGGCCGTCGGCACAGTGCTGTTCGTCTGAGTTTCAGTCACAGCTCCACTCGCCTCCCTCACGCACGGCGGGATCGTCTCACAAAGCGATGGTCAACAGGCATATTGCATGCCTGCGCTTCGCATATTGCATACGATTCTGGTAGCGTAACGACCCGGTGATCGCGTGTCCACCGCATGGCGGATTGGTCGCCCGCCGCGGCGGGAAGCGCGCATCACCACGGGTGGAGAGAAGGCCAAAAGAGAGGAAGCCATGAGTCGGCCGAAGGGTGTTGCCTCGCTGGTTCTCGTTGTCCTGTGCGCCGTCGCGCTCGCCGCGTGTGGCAGCAGCAATTCGTCCTCGTCCTCGTCCTCGGGAGGGTCGTCAGGCGCCAGTTCGAGCGCGGCCGCCACCAGCTCCTCCGCCGGCACCTCGTCCGGCACCGGGACCACCGCGTCCGGTGGGTCGGGCGGCGCGACGCAGGCCAAGCAGCTCGTCTCCCAGGAAGAGCAGCCGCCGCCGTTCAAGGGTCCGACCTCCAAGGTGAACCTCGCCAAGGCCAAGGGCAAGACCGTCTACTACGTGAGCCTCACCGAGGAGATCCCCGCGCTGCATGAGTGGGGCGTGGTGCTGGGCCAGCAGCTCCAGGCGGCCGGCGTCCACATCCAGAAGTGCGACGCCAAGGGCAGCCCGGACGGCATCACCACCTGCCTGACGCAGGCCCTGGCCGCGAAGCCGGCGATGATCGTCGCGCAGGCGCTGGACACCAAGTTCATCGCCTCCTACATCTCACGCGCGAAGGCCCAGGGCATCAAGTTCGTCACCGCCCAGACCGGCACCCCCGGGATCCCGACCGTCTCCGGCGATGACGCCGAGGTCACCTTCGACTACCCGCAGGTCGGCCGCATCCTCGCCGACTGGTTCGTGGCGGATTCCGGCTGCACCAAGGGCGGCGCGCAGATCATCACCAGCACCTCGAGCCGGCAGCCGTCGGCCGCCGAGGTGGCTGGGATCCAGGGCGAGGTCAAGAAGCTCTGCCCGAGCCTCAGCATGCCGTCAGTGCAGAACGTGCTCATCCCCGACTGGCCCACGAAGCTCTCGACCACTACCCGGTCGCTGCTCACCGCCAGCCCGAACCTCGACTACCTGCTGCCGCTCTATGACGGCATGACGATCTACATGGTCCCCGCGATCAATGGGATCCTGGCCGCCAAGTCGAGGGTCAAGGTCGCCTCGTTCAACGCCACCCCGGTGGTCATCCAGAACGAGCTGGTCAAGCAGTCCCCGCTGGCCGCCGACGTCGGCGGTCCCAACCAGTGGTACGGCGTGGCGCTCGCCGACCAGGTGCTGCGCGTTCTCGCCGGCCAGCCGCCGGTGGCCAATGAGAACGTCCCGCTCCGCCTGTTCACGCGCGACAACGTCAGCTCGATCGATCCCACGAAGGACGAGTCGACCTGGTACGGCTCGGCCAACCCCATCTGCGAGTACCACAAGCTGTGGGGCCTGCCCTGCACCTGATCGGCTCGTGATGACCGCCGGGGACGCAGAAGCCGGCCGACCTGATCCGGGACCCTCCGCCCCGCGCGGGGGGTCACCCGGCGATCTTGCGCTCGAGGCCGCGCACCTCTCCAAATCATTTGGCGGGGTGCGTGTCCTCAGCGACGTCAGCCTCTCGGTCAAGGCGGGCGAGATCCATGGTCTGGTCGGGAGCAACGGCTCGGGCAAGTCGACGCTGATCAAGATCCTCTCGGGCTACCACGCGCCTGACCCGGGCGGGTCGCTCAAGGTCCGCAGCAAGGACGTCCCGCTCCCCGTCCCCCCTGACCGCGCGACCAAGCTCGGGCTCAGCTTCGTGCACCAGGACCTGGGGCTCATCCCTCAGCTCAGCGTGCTCGAGAACCTCCGCGTCGGCCGCTTCACCTCCCATCCGGGCTGGCGGATCAGCTGGCGTGAGGAACGCGCGACCGTGCGCGCCGCGCTCAAGCGCTTTGAGCTGGACATCGCCCCGGAGACCAGGGTTCAGCGACTGTCGAGCATCGAACGGGTGCTGCTGGCCGTCGTCCGCGCCTTCTCGGACCTCGAGCACGCCCCCGGCGGCGTGCTGCTGCTCGACGAGCCGACCGCCTACCTCCCGCGCGACGGCGTGGACCGGCTGTTCGCCGCCGTCCGCCGAGCGGCTCAAGCGGGCGCGGGGGTCGTCTTTGTCAGCCACCGCCTGGAGGAGATCGGGATCCTCACCAACAGCGTCTCGGTGCTGCGCGACGGGCATCTGGTCGGCAGCGCGCAGACCGCCGGCCTCAGCGAGTCAGACCTGGTCGAGATGATCGTCGGCAGCAAGATCGCCACGGCCACCTTTGACCCCCAGAGCGAAGGAGAGGTCCTGCTGCGCACCCGTGGGGTGTCCGGACGGATCGCCCAGGACGTGACCCTCGAGCTGCGCCGCGGCGAGGTCCTCGGCCTCACCGGGCTGATGGGCATGGGCCACGAGGAGGTCCCCTACCTCCTCTTCGGCGCCGAGCCCGCCACCGGCGAGATCGAGCTCGATGGCACCACGATGCCGGTCACCGACATCTCGCCGCGCCGCGCCATGGCCGCCGGCGTGGCGCTGCTCCCCGGTGACCGCCAGGGTGCGAGCGGCGCCGGCACCCTGTCGGTGCGCGAGAACGTGACACTCCCCACGCTCGAGCGGTTCTTCACCGGCGGAGTGCTGCGCCCTGGACGCGAGCGCGCCCGCGTGCTCGAGGTCCTGCGCCAATACGACGTACGCCCGGTGGCCCCGGCGCGCAAGCTCGAGACGCTGAGCGGCGGCAACCAGCAGAAGGCGCTCGTGGCCAAGTGGCTGGAGCGCAAGCCCACGATCTTCCTCATGCACGAGCCCGTCCAGGGTGTTGACGTGAGCGCCCGCGAGGAGATCGCGCGGGTCATCGCCGACATCGCCGCGGAGGGCGGCTCGGTGCTGCTCTCCAGCTGCGAGTACGAGGACCTGGCCCGGATCTGCGGGCGGGTCCTCGTCTTCCGCCACGGCCGCGTCACCAGCGAGCTGGCGGGCAACGCGCTCACCAAAGAGCGGATCATTGAGCGTTGCTATGCGACGGAGATGGCCGCGTGAGAGCCGAGGAGGCCCAGCTGGCACCTGAACGCGAGGGCGTGACCGGCCCCGGGCCCCTGGCCGGCGTGCGCATCATCGAGCTCGGCCAGCTTCTGGCCGGCCCGTTCACCGGCCGCCTG
Organism: Solirubrobacteraceae bacterium; assembly: GCA_049287845.1. Classification (GTDB taxonomy): domain Bacteria; phylum Actinomycetota; class Thermoleophilia; order Solirubrobacterales; family Solirubrobacteraceae; genus Palsa-465. Next base: position 15,403 of record JBAQGP010000447.1, read on the forward strand.
CTCGGCGACCTGGGGGCCGAGATCATCAAGGTCGAGGCGCCGGGCCAGCCTGACCCGATGCGCGACTGGGGCCATGCCCGCTTTCAGGAGCGCTCGCTGTGGTGGCCGGTGCTCAGCCGCAACAAGAAGTGCGTCACGCTCAACCTGCGCGCTGAGCGCGGACAGGAGCTGTTGCTCGAGCTCGTCCGCCGCTCAGACGTCGTGGTGGAGAACTTCCGTCCCGGGACGCTCGAGCGCTGGAATCTCGGCTTTGAGCGGATGCGCGAGGTCAACGAGGGCATCATCCTCGCCCGCGTATCGGGCTACGGGCAGACCGGCCCCTACGCCAAGCGGGCCGGCTTTGCCTCGGTGTCGGAGGCGATGGGCGGCCTGCGCCACATCAACGGCTTCCCCGACGAGCCGCCGCCCCGGATCGGGATCTCGCTGGGCGACTCGCTGGCGGGCATGTTCGCCGCCCAGGGCGTGATGGCGGCGCTCTACAAGCGCGACGCCCTCGGCTATGGCCGCGGCCAGATCGTCGATGCGAGCATCCTGGAGGCGTGCTTTGCCCTGCTGGAGGGGACGGTCCCCGAGTACGACCGGCTGGGCATCGTGCGCGAGCCCAGCGGAACGTCGCTCAAGGGCGTGGCACCGTCGAACATCTTCAAGTCGCGCGACGGCAAGTGGATGGTCATCGCCGCCAACCAGAACCAGCTGTTCGGCCGGCTGTGCGAGGCCATGGGCCAGCCCGAGCTCGCCGACGACCCGCGCTTTGAGACCCACCTGGCCCGTGGTGACAACCAGGAGGAGCTCGACGGGCTCATCGCCGACTGGGCCGCCCAGCACGACGCCGAGCACATCGACCGGGTGCTCAACGACGCCAAGGTGGTGTGCGGCCCCATCTACACCATCGCCGACATCTTCGAGGACCCGCAGTTCAAGGCCCGCGACATGCTCATCCCCCACCACGACCCGGAGTTCGGCGAGTACATCGGCCCCGGGATCGTCCCCAAGTTCTCAGAGACGCCGGGCGAGGTCCGGTGGTCGGCCACCTGGGAGGAGGGCTCGCACAACGACGAGGTCTACGGCGACCTGCTCGGCCTCTCCGAGGCCGAACGCGCCGCCCTGCGCGAGGAGGGCGTGCTGTGAGCCAGATCACGGTCTGCGACGTCGCGCCCCGCGACGGCCTCCAGAACGACCCGACCCACCTCTCCCCGGACACCCGGTCAGAGCTGGTCAACCGGCTGGTGCACGCCGGGGTCACCCACGTCGAGGTGACGTCGTTCGTCAACCCCAAGCGTGTGCCCCAGATGGCCGGCGCCGAGGAGGTCGTGGCGGGCATCGACCGCCGGCCCGGCGTGACCTATAGCGGCCTCGTCCTCAATGCGCGCGGCTATGACCGCCTCGCCGCCTGCGGCCTGGACGAGGTCCACATGAGTGTCGCCGCCTCAGAGACCCTCAACCGCCGCAACCAGAACGCGAGCGTCGAGGAGTCACTGGCCGACGTGCAACAGATCATCGCGCGGGCCCACGGCGAGGAGCGCCACGTCACGGTCATCGTCGCCGCCTCGTTCGGTTGCCCGTTCGAGGGTGCCGTGGACCCGGCGCGCGTGGTGGCGGTGGCCGAGCTGGCGGTGAGCGCCGGCGCGGATGAGATCGTCTTCGCCGACACGATCGGCGTCGGAGTGCCGTGCCAGGTGCGCGAGCTCGTCGGCCGCGGGCGTGAGCTCGGCGTTCCCATCGGCGTCCATCTGCACGACACGCGCGGCACCGGGTTGGCCAACGCCTACGCCGCGCTCGAAGCCGGCGTCTCGGCGCTGGACGCGTCGGCGGGCGGGGTGGGCGGCTGCCCCTTCGCCCCCGGAGCGACGGGCAACATCGCCACCGAGGATCTCGTCTACCTGCTCCACGGCGAAGGCGTGGATACGGGGATCGATCTCGACGCGCTCATCGAGGTCTCGCACTGGTTGGCCGGGCAACTCGGCCACGACATTCCCGGCCGCGTGCAGCGGGCCGGTGACTTCACGGCCGTCTCGCGTCGCACGCTCGGCGCCGGCGCGGTCAGCACTGCGCAAAGGAACTAGAGAGGAGACACGGGCATGGCCTATCGGCTCGGGGTGGATGTGGGCGGCACGTTTACCGACGTGCTCGTCCTCGAAGAGGAAACGGGAACCCTCACGCTGGAGAAGGTGCTCTCGACGCCTGAGGACCAGTCGGTCGGCGTGCTGGAAGGGGTGCGCCAGGCGTGCCGGCGCCTGGGCGTCGAGCTGAGCGACCTCGACGCGATCCTGCACGGCTCGACCGTGGTGACCAACCTCATCCTCGAGAGCAAGGGCGCGACCGGCGGGCTGCTCACCACCCAGGGCCACGAGCAGCTGCTGCACCTCGCCCGGGCATGGACGCCGGGGCCGCTGTACGGCTGGATGGGCATGATCAAGCCACCCCCGATGGTGGAGCTGTGGCGCACGCGCACCGTCTCGGCCCGGATGAGCGCGTCCGGCGAGGAGGTCCGGAAATTCGACGAGGCCGAGGTCCGCGCCGCCCTGGACGAGCTTGCCGGCGAGGGGATCGAGTCGCTCACCATCGCCTTCCTGAACTCATACGTCAACCCCGAGCACGAGCGCCGCGCGCGCGACATCGCGCTCAGCGCCTTCCCCGACCTGCCGGTCTCCATCTCCTCCGACCTGGTCTCCGAGTACCGCGAGTACGAGCGCACGCTCACCGCGGTCCTCAACGCCTACGCCAAGCCGCAGGTGACCAGGTACGTCGACGGCCTGGAGTCGCTGCTCAACGACGCCGGCTTCTCGGGACGGCTGGACATCGTGCGCTCCGACGGCGGCACGATGTCGGTCGCATCCACCAAGGAGCGCCCGATCGACATCGCGCTGTCGGGGCCGTCCGGAGGCGCGGTCGGCGCCGCCTACCTGGCGCGCGAGATCGACCTCCCCGATGTCCTCACCATCGACATGGGCGGGACCTCGACCGATGTCTCGCTGTGTGAGGGCGGCACACCGCCGATCAAGCGCGACGCCCAGCTGGGCTACTACCAGTTCCAGTCGCGCTCAGTCGACATCCACAGCGTCGGCGCCGGCGGCGGCTCGATCGCGTACCTCACCAACGTCGGCTCGCTGCGCGTCGGACCGCGCAGTGCGGGCGCCGCACCCGGCCCCGCCTGCTACGGGCGCGGTGGCACCGAGCCGACCGTGACCGACGCCAACGTCGTCCTGCACCGCATCCCGCCGGGCTCCAAGCTCGCCGACACCCTGGAGATCGACGAGGAGGCGGCCAAGGCGGCCGTGCAGACGATCGCCGACGGGCTGGGCGTGGAGCTGACCGCCGCGGCCGAGGCGATCCTCACCATCGCCAACGAGAACATGCACGCCGCCCTGCGCGTCGTATCGGTCGAGCGCGGCTATGACCCGCGTGACTTCGGCCTCATCGCCTTCGGCGGTGCGGGCCCGCTGCACGCCAACGCCCTGGGCCGCCTCATCCACGCCGACCCGGTGGTCATCCCGTCCACGCCCGGAGTGCTCAGCGCCTTTGGCTTCCTCGCCTCCGATGTGCAGAACGAGTTCGCTCAGACCTACCTGCGCATCCTCGAGGAGACCGATGGCGCCAACCTGGAGTCGCAATTGCGGACGCTGCGCGAGGAGGCCAACGGCTGGCTGGAGCGCGAGGACATCTCGGGCGACGCTCGCGAGTACGACTTCTTCGCCGACTGCCGCTACCACATGCAGGACATCCAGATCCCGTGCCGCGTCGACCTGGACGAGCTGAGCAACGGCTACGCCGTCCGGCTGCGCGAGCAGTTTGAGGGCGAGCATCGCCGCCGCTACGGCTTTGACCTCGACGTCCCGATCGAGATCGCCACCGTGCGCTGCGTCGGCAAGGGCACGCGTCCGCTCACGCTGTCGCGGTCCGACACCAACGGCGCGTCCGCGCCGGAGGGGATCGACCGCCACGAGCAGGTGTTCTTCGACGGCCAGTGGATGCAGACGCCCATCTACGAGCGCCGCCAGCTGCGCGCGGGGCAGGTGATCGACGGGCCCGCGGTGATCGTCCAGCAGGACACCACCGCGGTGATCGAGCCCCACTACCGCGCCACCGTGGACGGCTATTTGAATCTGATCATCCGCGCAACGGGGAAGGAGTGACCATGGCCACAGGGGTGCAGCGCCCAACCGGGCTTCCGGACTTCGTCCGCGATCACGACATCGACCACGTCACGCTCGACATCATCGAGAACACGCTGTCCAACGCCCGCTTCGAGATGGACCGCGTCGTGGAGACGACGGCCATCAGCCCGGTCATCCGGGAGCAGTCAGACCAGTTTCCCCTCATCGCCGACCGCCACGGGCGGATGGTCATCGGCCAGTTCGGCTCGGCCATCGCCACCATCCTGCGCAACTCGCCCTACGAAGCGTCTGACCTGCGCGACGGCGACGTGATCGCGCTGAACGATCCATACCTATGCGAAGGCGCGATCTCGCACTGCCCCGACTTCCTCATCCTGCGGCCGATCTTCTATGAGGACGACCTTGTGGGCTACGCCTCGCAGTGGGGCAACCTGATGGACGTGGGCGGCACCGCCCCGGGGTCGATGCCGATCAGCGCGCGGAGCATCTACTACGAGGGCATCCGGATGCCCCCGATCAAGCTCTATGACCAGGGCAGGCTCAACGAGGAGGCCCTGCGGCTCTTCTGCCACAACACGCGCACGCCGAAGATGGTGGAGGCCGACATCAAGGCGATCGCGGCCGGCACCGCCGCGGGCGCGGCACGGGTGCGCGACCTGTGCGCGCGCTTTGGCAAGGACACCTACCTCGAGGCGTGCGACGCGATGCTTGACCGCACCCGCTCGGGCCTGATCGAGCTCATCCGCACCCACCTGCCCGACGGGGAGCGCTTCGAGTTCACCGACTACGCCGATGACGATGGGCTGGGCAACGGCCCGATCAAGCTCCACATGGCGCTGTGGCGCGACGGGGACACGATGAACGTCGACTGGACGGGCTCGAGCCCGGCCGTGCCGGGGTCGGTCAACTTCTACCTCAACCCCGAGATGTTCAAGATGTTCATGGGCGTCTTTCTGATCATGGCCTTCTCGCCCGATCTCGTGTTCAACGACGGCTACTACGACCTCATCACGGTCACCCTGCCCGAGAACTCGATCCTGCGCCCCGCGTTCCCCGCCCCGGTCGGCAACCGGCTCAGCCTCATGGCCCGCCAGTTCGACGTCGTCGGTGCGGTGTTCTCCAAGGCGCTGGCCCAGTTCGCCGTGTCCGGCGGCTATGGGACGAGCCCGAACTTCGTGTTCGCCGGGACCGACGCCAACGGCGAGGACTTTCAGGTCCTGGAGATCCTCTACGGCGGGATCCCCGCTCGCCCCGTCGGCGATGGCCTCGACGGTCACTCGTGGTGGCCGATGTTCAAAGCTGTGCCCACGGAGTACCTGGAGAAGTACTACCCGGTCGAGATCGAGTCCTACAGAGCGAGGACGGACTCGGGCGGCGCCGGCTATCACCGCGGCGGCCACGGGGTGGCCAAGACGTACCGGTTCCTCGCCGACGGAACGATCTCGTTCCAGGACGATCGCGCTGTCACCTTCCCGTGGGGCTACAACGGCGGCCAGCATGGCATGAGCTCGGAGAAGCTGATCATTCATGCCGACGGGACCGAGGAGCGACTGCCGTCCAAGGTCGAGACGTTCCCGGTCAAGACGGGCGACCGGCTCGTCTTCTCCACCGCGGGAGCGGGCGGCCTGGGCGACCCGCTCGACCGCGAGCCCGATCGGACCGCGGCCGACGTCCATGCGGGCCTGGTCAGTGTCGCGGCGGCGGCGTCAGAGTACGGGGTGATCGTCTCCGCCGCCGGCGAGATCGACGACGACGCGACCGAGCGCGAGCGCGAGCGGATGCGCAGCGAGCGCGAGGACCCGCCCGAGTTCGACTTCGGGCCCGTGCCGTCGATGGAGCAGCTCGGAATGCAGATCGCCGAGGAACGGCGCAGCTTCGACGCCCGCCTTGCCGGCCGGTCCGCGACCAGCTGACCGCGAGCGTCGCATGGCCCACACGCTGGCCGAGAAGATCCTCCTCGCCCACGCCGAGGTGGACGACCTGTCCCCGGGCGACATCGTCATGGTGCGCGTCGACACCGTGATGGCCAACGACGTCTCCGGGCCCGTGGCCTTCCGGCAGATGGAGAAGATCGGCGCGCGCCGGGTGTTTGACCCGGCGCGGGTGGTGATGGTGGCCGATCACTTCGTCCCGGCCAAGGACGCGCGCTCGGCGGCGCTGCAGAAGCGACTCAAGGACTGGGCGACCGATCAGGGCGTCGCCTTCTATGACCAGGGACGCGGCGGCATCGAGCACATGCTCCTGGCCGAGGAGGGCTGGATCGTGCCTGGCGAGGTCATCGTC
>JBAQGP010000448.1:0-4552 GCA_049287845.1 Solirubrobacteraceae bacterium
GACCCGGAGGGGAGGTCAACGGGTGAAGTGCGGCTCGTTGGTGGTGTGCCGCTCGAGAGGGTCCGCGAGCTCGATTTTGGGGACTGAGCAGCCCCCAGGCTTCCCCCCAGCGCCCGCTGGAAAGCGACTTGCGCAATCCCGCTGTCTCACCGCCCATCCAACAGCGAACACTTTCGGCACCCCCAAGCCGGCGCGGGGGCCGTCTCATTCCCCAAAGGTCAACGGACAGTCGACGAGCTCGGGCTCGCTGCTGGTTCTCGACCAAAGCGGAAATCTCGTCAACGCGCTTGACAGCGCGCGAGAGTGCAGGACCGCGTGAATCCGGCAGTGCAGACGCGAGCGCCAAGGGGCTGGGCAGGATGCTTCGATCAGGGGTTGCTCTGACGTCGCTAACCCCTGCACGGTACGATCGCGCTCGGCGTTGATCCATTGCCAAACCATCTTCGACTTCTGCCAGCGAGGTCGTGTGCGTCGATCGTGGAACAGCGAGAACCGCTGATGGGCGACCGCGATGACATGTGGCGCGAGCTGCAGCGCAGGGGCGCGGTGTATGCGCGCATCCTTTTCACCGTCCAGGAGGGCCTGGCGCGCGTCGACGCGGTCATCCTGTATGACAGGTACGCGCCGCCGCGCCACCACGAGCTCGGCGAGGTGGAGCCCGACTCTGAGCTCGGGGTGGCGCTGTGGGTTGCCGGCGGCGGGAGGGACATCGAGCAGGGCGATGTGGTTTCGGGTGACGGCGAGATGGGCTTCAGGGTGGCGGAGCGCGCCGTGAACATGGCGTGGAACGACCTTTTGCCGCCGCTCAGACGAGGGCAGGTGTCGACCGTGTTGGTCGAGTTGCCGGCGGGTGAGGGCGTCGTGCGGCGCGGGGACGGGGTGGTCGTGGTCACCGCGGATGTGCATGCCGATCGCGGAGTCCCGTTGCGGGCTGATGACATTTACCGCCCGGTTAAGACGTGGCTGCCTGATGACCGGTCGCTGGTGGCGGGGATGCTGCCGCCAGGTGCGATCAGCGCCGAGGTCGTCGATGACCGTGGGGAGAGGGTCGCGGCCGGGGTCGGGGGCGGGGCGTACGCCGCGGTTCTTGAGCAGCCCAATGATGGTCATGAGCCGGTCGTCTGCTGCCGTGACGCGACCGGGTCTGCAGTCCGGCGTCCGCTGGCGGCCGATTATCCGAGCACGGCGGTTGAGGATGCCGACGTTCCGTGCCCGGCGTGTGGCGCGATCGATTATGAGGAGCGCGTCCCGACCGAGCATTGGCGCGGTGGTCGACCTGGGCCCGACGGCGTGGCCATCCCGAATCCGATCGTCGTGTGCCGGCGTTGTGGGCACGAGGAGCGCGAGGGCACGTTCTTCGCGGTTGGAGCTGCCTCTGAGGATGATGAGGACGAGGCGGCCAGCGACGCTCGCGTCGCTCGCGCGCGCGAGCACGCGCGAGTTGGGCAATGGCTCTCCAACACGATGATGTTCAGGACGCTCACCTTCCCGGTGTATGCCGCGGAGGGCTGGCCGGCAGTGATCGGCGGGAGCGGCTCTCACGGGGACCGGCTCACCAGTCTCACGATCGACCACTACGACACGCCAGACGGCGACCCCTACGCCGCGGATCGACCCCGGCTTGAGATCACCACCTCACGCGAAGACTCGCCCGTAAACGACGAGCTACATCAAGCTCGCTGGACGCTTCACGGTTGGCTTCAGAACAAGGACGAGGACGCTCGTTCACCGTGGCCCGAGGCGTCGCACGCAGCGGTCACCCTGTGGCTGGCCGCGCGCGATCGGACTGTGCGCGGCAACGTGCTCGCCGCCGTCCGCTCCGAGCAGTTGATCCGCATCGACGGAACACCCGCACCCTTCCTGATCCTGACCAGCGCGGCCGGTCAGTGGGTCGCTGTCCGCCGCCACAACGACCTCGTGATCACGATCGCCGCCAGCGAAGTTGACCCCACGCCGATCAGCGTCGAGCCGATCCCGGACCCCGCCGCCGCCCTCCTCGGGCCCAGACCGTCAGGCGCAGATGTCTGGCCGGAATGGCTTGCTCCCGAAGCGTGAGCACACCCGGACCGCGCACAGGCTGACCGCGCATCGCATCGTTGCGACGTTGCACCGCACAAGCCCCTGCGAGCCGAAATGGAGCAAGGGTGCGCAAACGAACCCCACCTGCTGCGCCTACCCGATCGCTGCCGCATTGTCGCCGCCCCGGCAGCCCGGCCCTGACTGCTGAATTGGGCTAGAAGCAGCAATCAAGGGATCGGGAGCCCGTCTCATCGGGGATCGACAACCGGACGCTTCCGAGCGTCGCTCAGACGGCCACGGCGCGGGCGCCACGCGTCTCAATCGTTGAACGATCGTCGGACGCTCCAGCGGTCGTTGAGACCGCCGGACGGCGACGCCCTGACCCTCTCACCAACTACCCCCTTTTGCTCACCCGCGTATGGGCGGCAACGCATCGAAAGCACCGGGCGATGATTTGGGCTCGTCGTCGAGGTCGTTAGTGATGCGGCGCAGGCCGCGCTTGACCCCCGACTACCAGGAGATCGAATGTCTGACGAGGATGGGCTGCCCAAACTGTCTGCCCCGGCGCGCCGGGCACTGTCAGCCGCCGGCTACACGCGTCTCGCGCAACTCGCTCAAGCCTCCGAGTCCGAGCTTGAGAAACTGCACGGAATGGGGCCGACAGCGATCGACGCGCTAGCAGCGGCACTGCGCGAGCGCGGCCTTACATTTCGCAGCTGAGGGCCCGACGGCGTCGATACCCGCTATCGCCACGCGGCCCGCACGAAAGCGGTCCGCAGTCCTCTGTGTTGAACGCCGAGCTGGGCCCCGTGACGAAAGGGGATCCCTCACTGGGACCGGCGCCGTCGACGGGCCGCCGCGACCTTGGCATCTCGGCCCCACGGTGGAGCGCTGCCGTGGCGCGGCGCTGATCCAATGAACCGGCTGGTCGGGTTCTCTGAGCCGGCTGATCGGCGGAGCCGGTGGTCAGGCTTGCGCCGGCAGATCGAGCAGCGCGTCGATCTGGCCGACGGCGGCGGTCATGCCGGCTTCCATGCCCATGGCGAGCATCTGCTCCATCGCCTCGACGCTGTCCCACGCCGTGGTGATGGTCATCTGAGTCGCGTCGCCGGCCAGCTCGGAAAGGACGACGCGGATCACGGCGGTGGGCGTGTCCGGGCTCGGCTTGCCGTCGGCGTCGGCGAAGCCGTCCTCGAACTCCAGCGTGCGGGGCGGGTCGACCGCGCGCACGCGCCACCAGCCCCGGTGTCGGTCGCCTTCGGGGCCGGTCATGGCGTACGCCACCGTGCCGCCGGGCGCCAGGTCGTGCGCGGTCACCATCGCGGGATATGTCGGCGGTCCCCACCAGCGCTCCAGCTGGCGCGGATCGCTCCAGACCTGCCAGACGCGGCCGATCGGCGCGTCAAAGCGCGCGGTGACGGTCAACGTCCTGGCCTGTGCGTCCTTGACCACGCTGATCACGGGCACTGCCGCGCTCCTTCGGTTGGATCTGCGAGGAGCTGCTCGATGCGGTCCACTCGCCCGCGCCACAGCGCTTCGAGATCGTCGAGCAGGCGATGGGCGCTCCGCAGCGTCGCGACCTCGCCGCGCACCCGCTGCTCGCGACCGTGGCGGGTCTTGGTGACGAGGCCCGCCCGCTCCAGCGCCCCTACGTGCTTGTGCACCGCAGGGAAGCTGATCGGATAGCGACGGGCGAGGTCGGACACCGAGTGCGCCTCCTGCAGCACGACGGTGAGGATGTCGCGGCGCGTCGGATCGGCGAGCGCGTGAAAGAGAGCGTCGGCCCGCTCCGTCTCAGCCATATCTAAAACCATTCGGTTATAGTACCGGCTCGCGCGAGAACCCAAGACCACATCGCGCGAGGAGAGCGATATGACCGCCACCGGTAGACCGAGCTGCGCGACCAGGTGCTCGCGGCTCTCGGAAGCTCGGCGATGAGTTTCACGCCCCCGGCCGGTCGAATCACCCCAGACCACCACCGAACGGAGGACTCCATGACCGAGCACAGAGTCGGGACACCCGAGCAGTGGCAAGCCGCGCGTGACGAGCTGGCCAAGCTCGAGGCCGAGCACGCCGAGCTAACGCAGAAGGTTACCGAGAAGCGGCGCCAGCTGCCGTGGGTCTCGGTGGACAAGGAGTACGAGTTCGACACCGAGGACGGTAAGAAGACGCTCGCCGACCTTTTCGAAGGCCGCTCGCAGCTCCTCGCGTACAACATCATGTACGGCCCCGACTACGAGATCGGCGCGTGCCCCGGCTGCACGAGCCTGGGCGACGAGCTCGACGGGCCGCGAATCCACCTGAATCACCAGGACGTCACGCTGATCGCCTTCTCGCGCGCGCCGATCGACCGGCTGAGCGCCTACAAGCAGCGGATGGGATGGACGTTCCCCTATGTCTCGACGTACGGGAGCGACTTCCCGTTCGACTTCGGGCTCGCGCTCACCCCGGAGCAGGCCAAGGAGATCCCGCAGGTGCAGGAGATGGTCCAAGATCCGCCCTCGTTCCTGCAGGAGTGGTCAAAGCAGGTTGG